>CACKBK010000001.1 GCA_902598425.1 uncultured Pelagibacteraceae bacterium
CAGTACATAAAAGTATTATTCCAGCTCTCATTTTAGTTCCATGAACAACGTCGTGCGCTAAAGTATATGCTCCAAGTTGTAAAAAATAATCTTGAATATAATCTGATTTTTTTGGTCGATTTGATTGTTTAAAATCAATCAAAACATCATGGCCTTGATACTTACAAATTAAATCAGCGGTGCCAGCATATTTTTCTGGATAATATAATGTTTCTTCCATTCCATAGATTTCATCTATTTTTCCCTTTATCCCCTTTTCAATAATTTCTTTAGCCATATTTTTGTATTGCTCATTACTCTCAAAAAAACTTTCGTTTACTCTTCCTCGTAAATAATCCTCAATATAACTATGCATTGAAGAACCTCTGCTGCTAGCTTCGGTTTTTATTCTATTTGCTTCTTTATAGCCTACCCTTTTCTTCCATAATTCGAGTGATGCTTTATCCTCCTCAGATTTAGTAGCACTTAAAATAGCAGTAACACTTGGAAGTTTTTGATCTCCAAATAAATATTTTCTTAATCCATCTTCATTCGATCTTGAATATTTCGGATAAATATATTTATTATTCCATTTCATCCTTAATATTTTATCAGGATACTTTTCTTTTATCTACTTGTCCGTATGTTCTTACTGGTGATGGAGAATCTGGATTTGGATCATCTTCATCCTCTTTATTTTTAATATTCTCTAATGATCTAGAAATTGATCTTGCGTCTTTTCCAAAACTATCAACAACAGACATGGCTTCCTCTAATTTTTTTCTTAATAAAAAAACATTATCAAAATGCTTTGAAAATCTTGTTGAAATAGTATTGAGATCATTAAAAATTTGTGTAGCATTTTTCTGGATTTTAAGACTTGTAAAGCCTAAATGAAAAGACTGGATTAGTGCACAGATAGTATTAGGTCCTGCGATAGTTACTTTATATTTCTTTCTTAATTCTTCAATTAATAATTCTTTTGTTTTAGGATCTCTATAACTTACAAGTTCAGCATATAAACCTTCTGTGGGCACAAAAATGATTGCGAAATCACATGTTATGGGAGGATTAATATATTTTTGATTAACAGCTTTCGATTTGGTTCTAAATGCTGATGCAAGCTCGTGTCTAGCAGATGCAAGAGCCTCTTTATCTTTGTTTTGGAAGGCTTCATCAACTGCTTTATATTTTTCGATTGGCCAATGACTATCAATAGGACAAAGGACATCATTCTGCAGTTTCACTGCAAACTCTACTAAATCTCTTGTTTCATCAGGTTTCATTTTTGCGTTAGCTATATACTGAGATGCTGGAAGTAAGTCTTGCAGTAATGTTGCCAAGCTAAATTCACTCAATCCACCATATTGCTTTACGCCAGCAAGAATTCTGCTAAAGTTATTTTGACTTGTTTGAATTTCTTGAACCTGTTTATTAAAAGAAGCTACTTTCTCATCAACACGAGACAAGGTTCCAGTCATGTCTTTGGAAACTTCTAAGCTCATTTTGCTAAAGGATTGGTTTATAGAGTCTTTTAATCCATCAAAATCATTTTTAATCTTATCTAATTCATTTTCATCATTTTTTGGTTCTTTCTTAAACCTAATAAAAAAAATAACATTAAGAGTTAAAACAGCCAAAACTAAAATTATTAATAAACTATCCATGATTCGTAGGATATACGTGTATGATATAAAATCAACTTATCTCGATAGCTTTTTTATGATTTTTTTCACATCTTTAAAATTTTGAAATTTTTTAGATGCAAAAAGACATGCTGAGGAATTTAAAATTACTTCAACAATTTTTAAATTATTTTGACGTAAAGTTTCGCCTGTTGAACTAAGATCAACAATGAGATCAGATTTTCCAATAATATGTGAATTTTCAGTAGCACCAAGTGATGAGATAAGTTCATATTGCGTTATGCCTTTATCGTTAAACCATTTTCTACTTAGGTTTTTAAATTTTGTTGCAACTCTCATAAGTCTTTTCTTTTTTTTATAAAATTCAAAAGATATTTCCTCTAAATCTGCAGAGTTTACACAATCAATCCAAGCAGTTGGAACTGCAACCACAAGATTTGATTTACCCCATTCAAATTCTTTTACTAATGATATTTTAGATTGAATACTCGGTTCACTTTCACGCCATAAATCTTTTCCACTAATACCTATTGCGCAAATACCTTTTCCTAAGGCTTCTATAATTTCAGTTGCATTCATGTACATCACTCGCACAGTTGGCAAACCTTTGATTGAACCAATTAATGATCTTTCTGATTTTGAAATAATTTTCAGACCATTTTTTTTAAAAACTTTTTCTGCTTGATCTTTTAGTCGTCCTTTGGACAATGTAGCGATATTAATTATCTCATTTTTCATAACAAACTCATATCAATTGCTGCACCAACTGCGGTTGTATTCTTTTTACTCCCAAGATTTTTTAACAGTCCATCATAACGTCCACCTGAAATCAGTGAGAATTTTTTTCCTTTTTTATTGACCGTTATATTAAAAACCATTCCAGAGTAATACTCAAGTGAACGGTTTATATTTGAGGAAAAATTTATTTTAATTTTTCTATTGATGGTTTTAACGACTGGAAAATAATCATCACTTATAAATAAATTTAATTTATTTTTTTTAAAAAATTTATTAAGTGTATTAGGTGCTTTATCTATTGCGCATGAAATTTTTAAATAATTTTTAATAATTTTTACACTTTTTTTATCTGCTATTGATCTAGGTTCTTTAAAGTTTTTTAAATCAAAACGTTCCAAAATATCTTTAAGTGTTCTACCAGAATATAAAGTGCTTGGTTTTTGTTTTCTAAATTTTTCGGCAATTTTTTTATCTTTTTCTACCTCAGCAAAATTTATATCTGTATCGCTTGAAAGCTTCCTTAATAATTGATTAAAGTAAGCTTCTCGGCAAAAGTGTCGTTTGATTCTATCTTTCCAACGTAAAGCTAGGGATAATCTATCTATTAATGCGTTAAATATTTCAATATTGCTTATATTTAACTCACCTTTTTTAAACTTTGATTTTTTGAAAATCTCAATTGATGTTTGAATAATTTCTTTATCATCTTTAATTTTATCATTTGAGGCAAATATCTCAAAACCGGTTTGATTAATTATTGGTGCATTATAATTTTTATTTTGTTTACGGTATGCTTCACCAGTGTAAAACCATTTGGTTTTGGTATTTATTTTATTCTGGATGAATTTGACAACACTGCTAACAGATAAATCAGGAACTAAAGACCATTCTTTTTGATTTTGATCGTAAAAAGAAAAAAGGAATTGTCTGTAACTACCTCCTGATCTTTTTAAAACATATTTAGATTCAATAATATTATCAAGTTTTACATTCTTAAAACCTTTTAATCTAAGAATTTTAAACAAATTTTTTGATTTCATTAATTAAATCAGCTTTTGGAATTGTTTGATTATTTTTACCTTTTTCTCCTCTAAGGTTTTTGATCGTAATTGTGTTATCTTTAAACTCATTTTCTCCACAAATGATTGCAACCGCTAATTCGCGCTTATTTGCTAGATCAAGTTGCTTACTAAGATTTTTTTTCGTACTAAGAAATACTTCAGCATTTATATTATTATCTCTCAATAAATCGACTATTTCATAATAATTCTTCAGATATTTTTGCTCCATTACGCAGACTAAAACAGGTTTTTGATCCTCTATTTTAATTTGATCTAATTGAATTACAGCAAATAATAATCGATCAATACCAAAACTAATACCTGTTCCAGGAACATCTACCCCTTTAAATCTTGATATTAATTTTGCATATCCTCCCCCCGAGCAAATACTGCCTAGATCGACACGTTTACCTTTATTGTTTGTAACTTTAAAATTTAGATTAGTTTCTAAAATAAAATCTGAATAGTATGCAAGGCCACGCACAATTGTAAAATTTGTTTTTACTTGATTTGAATTTGATCCATAGCTTATTACCTCAAATACTTCCTCTAGTTCTTTTATTCCCTCTTGGGATAGTGGATTTTTTAAATTTTCTTTCAATTCTTTTAAATCTTTCATTTTTAAAAAATTTAATATTTTTACCACTTGATCATTAGTTAAATCAGCTCCTTTGGTTACAGCACCACTTTGATCTTTTCTTTCTTTTTTAAGAAGATCTTCAACTCCTTTTAAACCAAATCCAGGCTTATCTAATTTATCGATTGCTCTAATTACTTTTAATTGTTTGTCTTTTGATATTTTTAAATCATCAATTAATCCTTGAACTATTTTTCTATTACTTACATTAATTGTAAACTGATCTTTATTAAGACCAATGTCTTTAAGAGTGATAGATATTAAGTTACACAGTTCAGCATTTGCCTGTGCAAAATTAACATTTCCGATAATATCAAAATCCCCTTGTAAAAATTCCCTGTAGCGTCCGTTAGAAGGCTTCTCGTTTCTAAAGACATTTTGAATTGCATATCTTTTATAAATTGAAGGCAGTTCTTGATTATATTGTGCATAAAATCTTGCTAAGGGACTTGAGAGATCGTATTTTAAACTGATTCTATTATCTCGATCGTCGTAGGTAAAAATGTCAGACATAGGATTATCCTCATCCTCTGCTAAGAACGATCCAATATTTCCTGTATACTCAAAGGATGGAGTCTCTAATGGTTCAGCTCCAAACCTTATAAAATTTTTTTCAATCACTTTTATAAGCTGTTTTTTAAGAACTAGCTTCTTGCCCCAACGATCTTCAAATCCAGATGGTAAGGATGGATTGAGTTTATTTTCTTTGTTCATGTTTTGGTACCTTGGGTAGGTTACGCTCCTACGACTTCGGATCCACAAACCGACGTGATACTATTTCACCACCAAGGCGTCCTCTTTCTTTTTATACTAATTGTTATTAAATTTAAATTTTAAAATGATTAATAGCTGGCTTAGCAGCCATGTAGATTATGTCTGTGTGTTTCTTTAAAAGTATTTAAATTTTTAATCATTGAAATGCTATTTAGCACTTAAATAGATTTATGCAAGAGTAAATTGTATAGGGTACTAGTCATATGACTAGATACTCCTATACAAGTTTTATTTACTGAAAATTAAGATTTTTTTTGAAGCTTAACAGCCGAAGGTCCCTTAGGGCCATCTTCTATTTCGAACTGCAGTTCATCACCTTCATTTAAAAAACGAAGTCCTACATCTCTTACAGCGCTCGCATGAACGAACACATCCTTCTCTTTGTCTTCTCTTTCTATAAATCCGTAGCCCTTCTTACCGTTGAACCACTTGACCTTCCCGTTTAATGTACTCATACTTATTTTACTCTTTCTTCTTATTGTTAACTTATAGCTAAATTAGCTGATGATTAACTATTAGATTTTAAAATTTATTGCAAGAGTATTATTTAAAGCAAAATAGATGGATTAAGGTGGGTCCCCCTGGAAACGAACCAGGTCCTAACGCTTTTCAGGCGTTCGTGCGCACCAGCTACACCAGAGACCCATATATTAAAACCTAAAAATGATTCTTCCTTTTGTTAAATCGTATGGAGTCACCTCTACGGTAACGTTATCTCCTTGAAGAACTCTAATACGATTTTTTCTAAGTTTGCCAGCCGTATGTGCGGTTACCATATGTCCGTTTTCCAATTTTACCCTGAACATTGCATTTTTCAGTAACTCAATTACTTGACCATTAAATTGCAACAGATCTTGTTTTGACAAATTTAGTTTCTCCTCATTCTTGATTTTATACTTTGAGTGTGAGCATGTAACTTCTCAAACTCGGAAAGAGTTATAGCTGGATTTCCAATTTTTTCTACCCCTAATTTACTTAAAGTTACAATAGATATTTTTTTAACAAATTCGCTTAAACTAAGACCAGAACTAAATTTTGCTGAACCCGATGTTGGCAAAACGTGATTTGTACCTACAGTATAATCTGAAAGGCTCATTGGAGTATACTGACCGTTACAAATACTTCCAGCATTTATAATTTTATTTACATACTTTTTAAAATTTCTTACATTTATTTCTAAATGTTCAGGTGACACCTCGTTAATTACTTCGGTTATTTGCTTATCGGATTTTACTTTTATAATTAATCCATTCCTTTTAAGGGAATTGAAAGCAATTTTTTTTCTTGGAATTGTTTTTAAAATACTTTGAATTCTATTATTAACTTCTTTAATTAAGCTTTTATCTTTTGTAACTAATATGCATTGACTATCAGGATCATGCTCTGCTTGAGATACTAGAGAAGTAGCAACTTGATTTATATCAGTATATTTGTCCGCTAAAACACAAATTTCAGAGGCTCCGCAGTACATTGACTCTGTGCCAACTAAATTTGTTGATAATTGTTTTTTTGCTTCAGCAACAAACTTATTTCCTGGTCCAACTATTTTATTAACCTTCTGTATGAAAGCCAAGCTTGCAATAGCTTGGGCACCACCCATTGAGTAAATTTCGTTAATACCAACTTTTTTTGCTGCATAAAGTACCGCTGGGTTTAACATTCCATTTATTTTAGGTGTAGCTAAAACTAGTCTTTTTACTTTTGCTATTTTAGCTGGAATAGTATTCATCAAGAGTGTTGATGGTAAATTACCTGGAACATAAAATCCAACGGAGCTAATTGGAACATTTTTATATTGTAATTTATTTCCATAACTATCCCTATAAAAAATATCTCCAATTGTTCTTTTTTGTTTTAGATGAAAATTAAATATTCTTTTATATGCAAAATCTATTGCTTTTTTCACTTTTGGATCTAAATTTTTTATAGATTTTTTAATCTGATTTTTTGAAATATTTATTTGTGTATTATTACCAAATCTTAACTCGTATTTTTTTAAAGCCTTAACCTTATTTTTTTTTATATCTTTTAATATATTCTGAACTATGCCGATGTCTTTATTCTCAGCAAATCTTCTTCTCTCGAGAAAGGTTGATAATTTTTTAAGAGATAAACTATTTTTATAATTCAGTATTTTTATCATTTAAACTTTTTTGGTCCTCTAAAATAACTTCTATTATTTCTGCGGTTAAAGTTATAATTTTATTATTTAAAAACAATAGTGTTATTTCAAAAATATTATTTTTTTTGAATATATCAATCGATATAAGCTCCAATTCCTCATCTTGATTTTTTTGGTCTATATTTTTTGATTTTGAACCCTGAATATACTCAAATCTTATTATACTATTTATTTTGATCTGAGATTTTTCTATTTCTTTTGCATGTCGATTAATCGATATTAAAAATATTTTATTTTTTTGTAAATATTTTATGTCACTAACTTTTACAATTCCTTCTGAGCAACATGCTGAAATTATTTGTAAATCCTCTGGAGTTTGGGCAATAATTTTTTTTAAATATGGTTTATTCATCAAGATATACGTTTGATATTAACACCAATCTTTGTAAGTTTTTTTTCAATTTTTTCATAACCTCTATCTAGATGGTAAATTCTATTTATTGTAGATTTACCATCAGAAATTATTGCTGCCAAAACTAATGCAACTGAAGCTCTCAAATCACTGGACATAACTTCTGCACCAACAAATTTTGTATTACCCCGAATTATTGCCTTATTCTTTTTTACTTGTATATCGGCACCAAGCCTTTGAAGTTCTCCAACATGAAGAAATCTATTCTCAAAAATATTTTCAGTAATAGTACTTTTTCCATTTGCCCTGCACATTAGAACCATTAATTGTGATTGCATGTCAGTAGCTACACCAGGCCATTCTTTTGTAACAATATTTTTAATCGGTTTTATTTTTTCAGGTCCAGCTATTGATATTAATTTTTCATTTATTTTTATTTTTGCTCCAACTTTTTTAAGAAGGTTTAATTCTGTATTTATTAATTTTGGATCAAAACCTTTTATTTTTAAATTTCCTTTTGAAATTGTGGCTGCTACACAAAAAGTTCCACATTCGATTCTATCTCCCATAACCGAGTAACTTATTTTCTTCAAAGATTTTACACCTTTTATTTCTACTGTTCTTTTTCCAATCCATTTAATTTTGGCACCTGCTTGGTTTAAAAAGTTGGTTAAATCATTTTTTATCTCTGGTTCAATAGCACAATTTTTTAATATTGTTTTTCCATTAGCTAAAGTTGCAGCAAGGATTGCATTCTCGGTTGCTCCAACTGATATTTTGGGGAAAAAAATATTTGAGCCAGTTAATTTTGACTTTGCAAAAGCATTTACATATCCCTTTTCAATTTTATAATTCATTCCAAGTTTTTTAAGAGCGTTAAGATGATAGTTTATTGGTCTCGCCCCAATTAAACACCCACCTGGGAGGGATGTTTTTGCTTTTCCAAATTTTGTTATTAAAGGACCTAATACTAAAATACCAGCTCTCATAGTTTTTACTAAAGAGTAAGACGCAAAAGTATTTATTTTTTTTGATTTCTTAATTACAACAGAATTTGAATTTTTATTTTGTTTAACGTTAAATCCAAGTGATTTTATTAACGACAGCATTGTATCTATATCTCTTACATTTGGTAAATTTTTAATTTCTACTATTTCATCAAATAATATAGATGCTGCTAAAATGGGGAGA
Organism: uncultured Pelagibacteraceae bacterium; assembly: GCA_902598425.1. Taxonomy (GTDB): domain Bacteria; phylum Pseudomonadota; class Alphaproteobacteria; order Pelagibacterales; family Pelagibacteraceae; genus Pelagibacter. The sequence continues at coordinate 8,561 of CACKBK010000001.1, forward strand.
GAAGCATTTTTGCTACCAGATATATTCACTGTTCCCCTTACTTTACAGGGACCTTTAATCAAAAACTTATCCATTATACTTTAGGTAAAGTTACTCCCTGCTGGTCCATATATTTTCCATTTCTATCTGAATAGGTAGTATTTGGTCTTTCGTCTCCTTTAAGAAATATAAATTGACAAGCTCCCTCATTTGCATAAATCTTTGCAGGAAGTGGTGTTGTATTTGAAAATTCTAAAGTCACATGTCCACACCATGATGGTTCTAATGGTGTTACATTCACAATTATTCCACATCTTGCATAAGTAGATTTTCCAAGACATATTACCAATACATCTTCTGGAACTTTAAAATATTCGACTGTACTTGCTAGCACAAAAGAATTTGGCGGTATTATGCATTCTTTTCCTTTTTTACTAATGAAGCTTGTAGGTTTAAAGTTTTTTGGATCTACTATCTCAGTATTTACATTAGTAAAAATCTTAAATTCATCAGCTACTCTTGCGTCATACCCGTACGATGAAACTCCATAAGAAATGCTATTTCCTCTAATCTGTTTTTCCTCAAATGGAGAGATCATACCTTTATCTTTAGCCATTCTCGTTATCCATTTGTCTGAAAGGACTGGCATTTATTTGTTCTTTTTCTTATTTTTTTTTTGGAAAATTTTTCTTTTTCTTAAATTTTTTTTTAATGCATTACTTAATTTAAGGTCCCTGCTTTTATTTGTCATTTTTTTTTTCAGGGTTTGTTAAGTCTTCAAGTGTAATGGGTTTTGCAATATCATGCATATTAGACTCACTTTTTGTTTGTTTAAAACCTTCCTTAGCAGCTCTTTTAGCTCTTCTCTCAGCAAGTTTTTTCTCCCTTTTGGCTTGCTTCTCCATTGCTTTAGCGCCTCGAGTAGATTTGTAATCGTAGTGAATTCCCATAACATGTCCCTGAATATTTATAGACTATTTTTCACAAAAATTAAGGCAATAATTTGAAAAAACTAATTTTATACAGTAAATATATCGTTTCCTAAATGCCCCTTTAACTCAGGTAGTAGAGTATTTCCATGGTAAGGAAAAAGTCGTCCGTGCAAGTCGGGCAAGGGGCACCACTACCTTTTAAAAAAGTATTTTCTCAAAATAAATGTAATTCCAAATAAAAATATTATTGCAAATATGGGCAAATAAATTTCTTTAGACTGCAAAAGATCCAAAATTTTTGGAAGGTTGTCGCTCTCGTAAATTTTTTTTTCTATTGCAGATCCAAGTGAGCAAACTATGAAAGCTTGTATAATTACTCCTATCAAAGTTCCAAAAAAATAAAACTTTAATTTTATATCAAACAAAACTGGAATTAGGTTTTGTATTTGAGTTGGTATACCTCCTATAAATCTTAAAATAGCAACAGCAAAAAATTGATTTTCTTTTATTTTATTATTTAAATATTCAAAATTATTTTGGATTTTTTCTTTAATAAAATCTTTGAAAAAAAAGCTTGCAACTATAAAAGTAACACTTGCACCTAATGCAAATGTCAAAGAAAATATTGCAGTTCCTAAATATGGTCCAAAAATAAAACCACAAATTAATCCTAATGGGAAACCAAATCCTTGAAGTACAGATATCCAAATTATTCCAAATATTACAAAACTTATAAATGTATAAATTAAATTGTTTTGTCTAAATTCTATTAAATACTCTGTATTTGATTTGATGAAACTATAGGATGTAAGCTCCTTTAGACCGATTTTTGTAATTAGCAAATATAAAAATATTCCTAAGAATACAATATATGAGATGCCTAATATAATTTTTAATTTTTTCATTGTTTGCATATTATAAATTTTACATTATAAGTACTAAAAATTTTAATACTACTTAATTGAAATCTTATGAAAAGAACCTATCAACCAAGTAAATTAGTCAGAAAAAGAAGACATGGATTTAGATCAAAAATGAATTCTAAGGGTGGTAGAAAATTGTTAGCAAGACGAAGGGCTAAAGGCAGAAAAAAACTAACTGTTTAATGAAATCAAAGATAGTTAGTCTTTCTAAAAACACAGAATTTTTATCACTATTGAGTGGAAAAAAAATTGTAAATAAATACTCAACAATATTTTACAAAAAACTTAAGAATAAAAATTGTAAATTTTTAAATATAAGTTTTGTTGCTAAAAAAAAATTGGGAAATGCAGTAATAAGAAATAAAATTAAAAGAAGATTAAGAAATATATTTGACGGAATAGTCAAAAATAACGAGGTGAACTTTGAATATTCCTATTTATTTATAGCAAAAAAAAATGTTTTTGATGATGATTTTGAAAAAATTAAGGGTATTTTAACGTCTGATTTAAAAAAAATAAAAAAGTAAAATGAAGTTTATTATTATAAAAATAATTAAAATCTATAAGTTATTTATATCTCCATACATTGGTAATAATTGTAGATACCTTCCAACATGCTCGGATTATTTTATTGATTGTTTAAATGAGTTTGGACTTTTTAAAGGTTTTTTTCTGGGTTTAAAAAGAGTTTTATCATGCCATCCAATTAAATTTCTTGGGGGTGGTCAAGGGTTTGATCCAGTAAAAAGAAAGAAAGTTAAATAATTATGGATTCAAAAAATGTAATTGCAGCAATTTCATTGAGTGCAGCTGTAATAATTTTATATTCTCTTTTCTTTGCGCCAAGTCCGCAGGAACTTAATAAAATAAATAAAGATAACGTTAAAAATGAATTAAGTTCTGAAACTCCTATGCTTGAGGAAAATAATAAGTTAACTGAAGTATCAAGGATAGATGCTTTAAATTTAAATAAAAGATTTAGTTTCAAAAATAAACAGATGACAGGGTCAATATCATTAATAGGTGGAGTTATTGACGATTTAACTTTTGAAAATTACACGCAGACACTTAATGGAAAAGATAAAATTGTATTATTAAATCCAAAACAAGTTAAAAACGGTTACTTTGTTGAGACAGGATGGGTAACAAATAATAAAAATATAGATATTCCTAATTCCAAAACAGAGTGGAGTATTAGTGGTAATAATAAACTTACACCAAATAATCCTGTTACATTGGTTTGGAAAAATAATCAAAATTTAGAATTTCAAAAAACTTTCAATATTGATGATAATTTTCTATTTAATGTTGACCAAAAAATCATTAATAAATCTAAAAAAATATTTAATTTCTATCCGTATGGACAAATCATAAGAAATGAAGCTCCAGAAGTAACAAATTTTTATATCCTGCATGAAGGACTTATAGGTGTTTTTGATGAAGAACTTGTTGAAGAGGATTACGATGATATTGTAGATAAAAAATTTTCAAGAAATGCAGATCAAGGTTGGTTTGGAATTACAGATAAGTATTGGATTACAACACTTATACCAGATAACAACAAAGAATTTAGATCAGACTTTGATTTTAAAAATAAATTTAGAGCTAGTTATATAGAAACCGAGCCAATGGAAATTGATGCAAATAGTACTATTACAAGTAATACGAATATAATTATCGCAGCTAAAGAGGTGAATATAATTGATGGTTATGCTGAAAGTTTAAAAATAAATAAGTTTGATTTAGCAATTGACTGGGGTTGGTTTTATTTTTTTACAAAAAATTTCTTTTTTGCTATTGACTATTTTTTCAAGCTAACCGGTAATTTTGGTATTGCAATTGTATTAATAACAATTTGTATAAGAGTCGTTTTCTTTCCACTTGCAAACTACTCATTTAGATCTATGGCAAAAATGAAAGTCCTTCAACCTGAGATGACTAGATTAAAGGAGCTTCACAAAGATGATAAAATGAAATTGCAACAGGCTATGATGGCTTTGTATAAAAAAGAGGGAGTTAATCCTGTTTCCGGTTGTTTACCTATTTTTATACAAATACCTTTCTTTTTTGCCATTTATAAAGTCTTATTCGTTACTCTCGAAATGAGACATCAGCCGTTTTTTGGATGGATTAAGGATTTATCAGAGCGCGATCCAACTTCAATTTTTAATTTATTTGGATTAATACCTTGGGACCCACCCTCTTTTTTAATAATTGGGATTTGGCCATGTTTAATGGGACTAACCATGTATTTACAACAAAAACTTAATCCAACTCCTCCTGACCCAATACAACAAAAAATATTTATGTTCTTTCCGTTGTTTTTAACAATAATTTTAGCTCCTTTTCCATCAGGATTAGTTATTTATTGGACAATAAATAACGTGCTAACTATGGCTCAGCAGCTAGTTATTATGAAACAAACAAAAGTTAAAACTAATTAGAATTGATGGATCTCCAAAAAATTTTACCTGAGGCAGGACCTCCAGCTGACCAAGTATCAAAATATATTGAGAAGTATAAAAATGATTTAATAGTCATTAAATATGGAGGAAATGTTTTTATAGATAGAGAAATATTTAATAACTTTATTGAGGACATAAGTATTCTCAGCAAACTAGGTATTTCAATAGTTATAATTCACGGTGGAGGGCCAAGAATAAAAAGAGAGCTTGATAAATCAAATATTGAGTCAAAATTTATTAGAGGTTTAAGAGTAACTAGTGAAAAAATTATAAATATAGTTGAAAAAGTCTTGATCGAATTTAATAAAGATATTGTATCTTCATTAAGTGAAAAGGGAATCAAAGCGATATCTTTAAACACTCAAGAAAATAATGTTATAAATGTTGTGCCTGAGTCTGAAGAGCTAGGTTTTGTTGGAATACCTGATAAAATTAACGTTGATATAATTAAAGATAAAATTAATCAGAAATTAATTCCAGTTATTTCCCCTCTAGGGTTAGGAAAGAATAATCAATCATATAATATTAATGGAGATAATGCTGCTGGTGCTATCGCCAAATCTTTAAAATCTAGAAGACTACTATTGATGACTAATATCGAAGGAGTATTAAACAAAAATAGTAAATTGATAAATGAAATATCGTCTTTAGAGATAACAGACATGATAAAAGATGGAACTATTACTGAAGGAATGATTCCTAAAATCAATACCTGTCTGGATGCAATTAATAATGGTGTAACTGCTGTTGCAATTATTGATGGAAGAAAAAAACACTCTGTATTATTTGAAATTTTCTCCGACAAAGGTTCAGGAACTTTAATTAGAAAATGAATTTAAAAGATAAAAAATACCTTTTGCTTGATCTTGATGGTGTTTGTTATGGAAAACATAATAACTATTCTTTAGAAAAAGTTTTTGGTCAGGTTTCAAAAAGAATGACAAAATTTATATCTGAAAGGCTTAGTATAAATATGAATGATGCCAAAGAATTACAAACCAATTATTTTTACAAATATAATACCAGTTTAAATGGCCTAATGATACATCATGATATACCCCCTGAAGAATTTTTATCTTATGTTCACTCTATTGATTTAAGTTTTATGAAAGAAGATAAGATTATGAGAAATGAGTTAGTACAATTAGATATGGAAAAATTTATTTTTACCAATGGTAGTGCAGAGCATGCAAAAAATATATTAACCCATCTCGGAGTATATGATTTATTTGGAAGAGATAAAATTTTTGATATTCAGGATGCAGGGTATGTTCCAAAGCCTGAAGCAAAAACTTTCGATTTAATGGTAAAAAAATTTGGCATTAATCCAAATGAAACTATCTACATTGAAGATATTGCCAAAAATCTGAGTATTGGTCATGAAAGAGGATGTACAACTGTTTGGTTGATTAATGACGAGCATTTTGGAAAGATGGACTCTGATAAAGATTATATTTCCCACAAAATTGAAAATCTGTCTTTATTTCTTAAAGAAATAAGGTTATTAAAAAGTAAATAAATTGTTATGACATTAGAAAAAATTATAAATGACGCTTGGGAGAAAAAAGACCAAATAAACCAAAACTCAGATCAATCGATTAAAGATGCTATAAATCAAGTTATAAAGGATTTAGATAGCGGTAAAGCTAGAGTTGCTGAAAAAATTAATGGAGAATGGAAAACTCATCAACATCTTAAAAAAGCTATCATGCTAAGTTTTAAAATATATCCAATGGAAAACTTAAATGGCCCTTACAGTAGCTGGTATGACAAATCACATTTATTGAAAGGTAAAACAGCAGGTTGGTCAAAAGAGGACCATGAAAAAGCTGGCTTTAGAATGGTTCCTAATTCTCCAGTTAGGAAAGGATCGTTTGTTGGTAAAAATGCTGTGTTAATGCCATGTTATGTAAATATTGGAGCATATATTGATGAGGGAACAATGATAGACACATTTGCAAGAGCGGGTAGCTGCTGTCAAATTGGAAAAAATTGTCATATCTCAGCTGGATCAGGAGTTGGTGGAGTTTTAGAACCAGCACAAGCTTTGCCTACAATAATCGAGGACAATGTTTTTCTTGGAGCTATGTCAGAAGTAGTTGAAGGAGTTATTGTTGGAGAGGGTTCAGTTTTAAGTATGGGTATGTATATTGGTCAATCAACCAAGATTGTAGATCGAAAAACAGGAAAAATTACTTATGGAAAAATACCACCTTACTCGGTAGTTGTTCCAGGTTCATTGCCTGATAAAAATAATCCATCTGCTCCATCTTTATATTGTGCTGTTATAATTAAACAGGTTGATGAGAAAACTAGATCGAAAACATCTATTAATGATCTATTAAGAGATTAAAAATGAAAATTTTAAATGAGTTACAATTAGCAAAAGAGCTAATTAAATTTCCTTCAATTACTCCGGTTGATGCAGGTGTAATGAAGTTTTTAGAAAAAAATTTGAAAAAACTTGGTTTCAAAACAAAAATAATAGAATTTAAAGAAAAAGGTTTTAAACCTGTTAAAAATTTATATGCAAAATTAGGTACTAAAGAACCAAATTTATGTTATGCAGGTCACTTGGATGTAGTGCCTCCAGGAAATATAAAAGATTGGACAATAAAACCGTTTAGCCCATCAGTAAAAAAAGGCTATTTGATTGGAAGAGGTGCAAACGATATGAAAGGCTCTATAGCAGCGTTTGTTTCTGCTGTAAGTACTTTTTTATCAAAAAATAATAAATTTAATGGATCAATTAGTTTGCTAATTACAGGCGACGAAGAAGGTGATGCAATCAATGGTACGAGAAAAGTAGTTGAATATTTAAAAAAAAAAAGAGAGAAAATTAATTTTTGTTTAGTTGGGGAACCAACAAATCCAAATGTACTAGGTGAGATGATAAAAATTGGTCGTAGAGGTAGTTTGACTGGTAAATTAACTATATTGGGTCTACAAGGTCACGTAGCGTATCCACATAGAGCAAATAACCCGTCAACAATAATTGTCAAAATTTTAAAGGAATTAAAAGAGATAAGATTTGATAAAGGTACAAAAAATTTTCAACCTACAAATCTAGAAGTGACTAAAATAAATATAAATAATACTGCTGACAATGTTATACCAGCAGAAGCTGAGGCAACATTTAATATAAGATTTAACAATAAGCATTCTTCTAAATCTTTAAAAAAAAGACTTAATATAATTTTCAAAAAAATAAGTAAAAAACATAAATCTAAATTTAAAATTGAGTATAGGGTTTCAGGTGAAGCTTTTTTGACTAAGCCTAACAAGACAACATTTATGGTTCAAAATGTTATAAAAAAAATTACTAAAATTAAGCCAAAATTGTCCACCACAGGTGGAACTTCGGACCTACGTTTTATAAAAGCTATATGTCCTGGTCTTGAATTTGGTTTGGTTGGTAAAACTATGCACAAAGTAGACGAAGCAGTATCTTTGAAAGATTTAAAAAAACTGAACAAAATTTATTTAAATATTTTACAAAATTATTTTAAGTGAAGACTGCAATCATTAGCTCTGACTCTTATGAAAAACATATCACAGGAGATGGTCACCCTGAACAACCAAAAAGGGTAATTGCAATTAAAGAAAAATTAAAGAAGAGAAAAGATCTAATATGGGAAAAACCAGACAAAGTGCCAGAAGAAATTTTATCAATGACTCATTCAAAGGACTACATTGAAAATTTAAAAAACTCCTTTCCACAAAAAGGTCTTAAATTCTTAGATGGGGATACAGTTGTTTCACCTGATAGCAAAGAAGCTGTTTTTGACGCAGCAGGTTCAACAATTAGAGCAATAGATGGAATTGAAAATAATCAATTCAAAAATGCTTTTTGTTTAGCGAGACCACCCGGACATCATGCTGAAAAAAATAAAGCTATGGGATTTTGTTGTATTTCAAATGCGGGTGTCGCAACGAACTATTTAATTAATAAATACAATTACAAAAAAATTGCTTGTGTTGATTTTGATGTTCACTGGGGGAATGGAAATTATGATGTTATGCGAGGTAATAAAAATTCTTTATATATTTCTACTCACCAATATCCTTTTTACCCAGGAGGCGGAACAGATAAAGATAAGGGGGACTTTAACAACTCTTTAAATATCCCTTTGCCTGCTGGTACTAACTCTGAGGAATACTTTAATGCTTTTGATAGAGTTTTAGAAAGGTTGGTAAGATACAAACCCGACTTTCTTTTGTTTTCTGCAGGCTTTGACGCACATAAAGACGATCCCTTGGCACAGTTTGAGTTAAGCTCAAAAGATTTTTATGAAATAACGAAAAGAACATTAATTGCAACTAACAAATTTACTAATGGAAAAGTCGTTTCTATTTTAGAGGGAGGATATGACTTAAACGCACTTGCCGAAAGTGCTAACGAGCATGTTAACGCACTTTTAGAATTTTGTTGATTAAATAAATATTCTTTATAGATAAGACACATGAAGCTATATAAAGTTATAAAATCAAATATAGATAAAAAGGGATTAGTTGCAGCTAGAAATATTAAATCTGGAACTAGAATAATTCGCTATAAAGGAAAAATAATTTCAAATAAAAAAGTTGAAGAAAATCCAAAATTTGACAACACTAAGGACATTTATTTATTCGATTTAAATAAAAGATTTTCTTTAGATGGAGATTTTTCTTGGAACACAGCAAGACTTATTAATCATTCGTGTAGTCCAAATTGTGAAGTTGAGGGCACTGGATTTAAGATTTGGGTAACAGCAATTCGTGATATAAAAAAAAATGAGGAACTTACGTATGACTATGGATTTAGCTATGATTCTGATTATAAACAATTTCCTTGCAAATGTAGATCTAAAAATTGTTGTGGATATATAGTTCGAGAAGAAAGTCGATGGAGAATAAACAAAAAATATAAGAAGAGCTTACGAATTAGTAGATAACCTTTTCCAGAAATAATCCATACGGTGGTGCTGGTGGAGCACACAATTTTCTTTTCTTTGAAACTAAAACAGCTTTAAATTTTTTTATATTCCACTTTTTTTCTCCTAAAACTTTCAAACATCCAACCATAGATCTTACCTGTTGTTGTAAAAAAGACTTAGATTTGAATTTTATCACGATCAAATTTTTACTTTTTTTTACTCTGATATAATTCATGGTTTTAATTGGACTTTTTGCTGAGCATGTAGAGGCTCTGAAAGTAGAGAAGTCTTTTTTTCCTTCTAATAACTTTGCTCCTTTTTTCATTGTTTGAATATCTATTTTATTTTTAATGTGCCATCCTCTATTCATGAAAATTGATGGATTACTCTCTCTATTAAATATTACGTATTTATAAATCCTAAATTTAGCTGAATATCTTGCGTGAAAATCATTTTTTTTTTTTATTATTGAAATAATTGAAATTAACTTTTTTTTTAAAAAGTAATTCAGAGAATTTAATAACTTTTTTTTATTATTAATAATTTTTGTAGTTTCAAAATGTGCTGATTGCTCTAATGCATGCACCCCAGCATCAGTTCGCCCGGCTCCTATCAATTTAACTTGTGTTTTGAGTAACCTAGATAGTATTATTTCAATAGCTTTTTGAACAGAATTTCCTTTTTTTTGTGTTTGCCATCCAATAAATTTTGTGCCCTCATACTCTATCAATATTTGGTATCTATACATTGCTTATAAAAAGACCTTTTTTAATTTGAGAGCCTAATAAGAATTCTGCTGTTTTTTGAGGCTTTTTTCCCTCTCTCTGTATCATCATGACTTTAATAGACTTTTCTTTACAAGCAATCTCTAAGCTATCTCCAATAATTTCACCAGGCTTTCCACTCAGATTATTTAATTCAGCTTTAAGAATTTTGTATCTAGCTCCTTGGAAGATAAAATGAGCACCATTTAATCCATTTATTTTTGCGATAACACTCTTTGCTGGTGTGTTCCAATCAATACTACTCTCTTTGTTATTAATTTTTTTTGCATAAGTAGCCTTGCTGTGGTCTTGATCTTTAAATTTAGCTTTGTCATCTAATATGTCATCGATATCATCTAATATTTTTTCAACTGCTAAATCAGATAATTTTTCTGATAAATCATCTGAGCTATCCTTTTCATTGATATCAATTTCATAAGACTTACATACAGGTCCTTCATCTAATTGAGAATTAATTTTCATAATACTTATTCCAGTTTTTTTTTCTAAATTCATTATGGCTCTTTGAATTGGAGCAGCTCCTCTATATTTAGGGAGTAAAGACGCATGAATATTTATAAATCCTTTTTTAGTTAAATTTAAAAAACTTTCAGGAATGATTTGACCATATGCTATCACTAGGCACATATCAGCATTTATATCTTTTAAATACTCATACTCTTGTTGATTATTCTTTAAAGTGACTGGTGTTCTAACTTCTAAACTCAAAGTTTCAGAAATTGAATGAACAGGAGATTTGGTTACTCTCATACCTCTATTAGATTTTTTTGGAGCTTGTGTATAAACAGTAGCTATGGGATATCCATTCTGATACAGAGATTTTAATATTTTTACAGCAAAAACAGACGTACCCATAAAAACAATTTTTTTAAGCATTTTTAAACAACTATTCTATCAGGGTCTTGTTTAATTTTTGAAAGTTTTTTAATTATTATATCTCTTTTAAGTTTCGATAAATAATCAATTATCAAACGACCATCCAAATGGTTTACTTCATGTTGAATACAAGTTGATAATAAATCATCACATTTAATTTCTTTTTTTTTTCCATCTATATCAATATATTCAATCCAGCAAAGTTTTGGTCTTTCAATTTCTATAAAAGTATCTGGCAAACTAAGACAGCCCTCTTCATAAACCGATTTTTCATCGCTTTGTTTTTTAATTACAGGATTTATAAAACATAAGGGGTCTTTTTTTTTCTCATCTTTAGATACATCTAAAACTATTATTCTTTTTGGTATACCTACTTGGATTGCTGCAAGACCAATTCCTTTATTGTGGTACATAGTTTCAAATAAATCCTTAATAAGTTTTTTTTCCTCCTTACCAACGTTTTCTAATGGTTCAGATATTTTTCTTAAAGTTTCACTAGGAACAGTAATTATTTTTTTTAAGGGCATAAATATATTGTATTATTAAATTTATGCTTTTAAAGGTATAGTTTTTAAAATTATATCGTTTCTAATTTTATCTATACCTAGTTTATTTAATGTAGATATTATAAAATAAAGGCTTTCTGTGCCTAAATCTTTTAAATTATCCTCGCCTATAATCTCAACCAATCTAAGTAATATCATTGCTATTTCACCATCGTTAATCATGACTTGAATATCAGTTGGTATATTTGCACTATCTAATTCGAAATACTCTTTATTTTTTTCTGAAATTTGAACACCGTCAGATATAAGAGCCTCAATTACAATTAAGTCTTTAGTAGAAAAGTAATATTTTTGATTTTTTTTTATTTTCTTTAACATTTTATTAAGTTCTTTTTCAGCTTTTTCAACTTCCATATTATTTTCAAAATATCTAACTAATTTCGATTGATGAATTATTTTATTATTTATTTTTATTTTTTTATTTTGGTTTTTTTTTTCTGCAAGATGGTAATTATAAAATTCCAAATATTCTGATGGGATATTTTTTTCATCTATTTCCTCCAGCATTTCAACTAATTTTTTATCTAATGCATTACCAATTTCACTTTTATCAAAACTATTTTTTAAAATTTCTAAAATTTTGATTTTGTAAGCGTCATCTTTTGAGAGCAAATAACCCTGATATAACAATGCTCTTGACTGATTTTCAGGAAGTAGTTTGTAAGACTCTTCAATCGAAATGAGCTGATTAATATTAAATTTATACCTAGTGTATAAATTTAACAAATCACTTTCTGAGTAGTTGCCCTTATGAGTTTCTTTTTCAATTGAAATAACCTTTGCATCATCTTCAATTACAACTTCATCTACACTAATTAATAAATTATTATTTCTTAGATAATTCCAAATAAGCTGATTTGTAGTATCTTTTGGTATATACGAAAAATTTGGATTTGTTTTGTGAGATAAATGGAAATCTAAAATATTTTTTTCTGATATTGTAGCATCAATTTCATTTGAATAACCCATTAAATATTCAAATTTTTTTTCAAAAAATTTATCTTTGAAACCATTTTCCTTTAAAAGATCAAATTGCATTTGAGCAATTTCATTTTGATCTTTATAAACAAAACAATAAACTTTGAATTTGGCCAAATATTTATCCTCATCAAAAGACTCTAAATTTGAAAGAATTTGGCAAGCATCATTTAAATTATTGTTTGATAAATTTTGTTCCAAATAATACTTAACTAAATCCTGGTCAATTTTTTCAGAATTTTTTAATAAGAATTCCTTTATTAGATTTAAATCATTTACTCTTATAAGCCAATTAGTCTTTAGTTTAAGAAATTCATCTATAGTTAAATTATTTTTTGGTGGAAGAGCATTGGTTAAAATTAATTTATTGTATAAATCTTTTGCATCATTTGACAAATTAAGTTTATTTAGTTTTTCAATAATATTTAATATTTTTTTTCCATCTGATAATTGCCACATGTTTAAAGTTAAATCATGTTCTGCAGGATCAAATAAACCTACAAGATAGTTTTTTTCGTCTACATTTATTTTATTATCTAATTCGATTGATGTGGTTGATTGATTATTAAGTGTTTGTATAATTAATGAGTCACCTTCTGGTTCCTCTAAATTATTTTGCTCAATACTATTCTCATTATTTGAGTTATTATTGATACTCCATATATCTACTGGCTCATTTGAAAAGAGGTTTGTAAATAATAAGAAAGAAAATAAAATTTTAAATAATAAAATTTTATTTAATAACTTTAAGATTTTCATTAGGGATTATTTTTTCAATCTTTTTATTTGGAGAGGGAAAATTAATTTGATCTACTAAGAGTAATATTATAAAAAATAAAAAAAATACTAACGCAATTTTAATAATTAACTTTATTAAATAGTTAGACTTACCAATTGCTTGCTTTTTTTGAAAATACATATAACGTTTTTATATTAAATCAAATTAAGACAATATTATGTTTTTTCAATAGGGATATTTATTTATATGAAAAAAAACCTTGTTTTATTAGGCATGGCTGGATCTGGAAAAAGTAGTTTGGGTAAATTGTTGGCTAAAATTACTGGTCTAAAACTTTATGATATTGATAAATTAATTATTGAAGAAATTGGTTTAGAAATTGCAGAAATTTTCCAAACCAAAGGTGAAGGGTTTTTTAGAAAAATTGAGGAAAAAAAAACTTTAGAAATTCTAAAAAAATCAAACAATATTATTGCATTAGGAGGGGGAGCATTTCTAAATGAAAAAATCAGGTCAAAAATACTTAAAAATGATTATTCAGTATGGCTTAAATGGGATAAAGAAACTCTAACTTCTAGATTAACTAAGAGTAAAAAAAGACCTATTACTTATAGTTTAAAAAAGAATGATTTAATCAAATTGATCGAAAAAAGAGCTAAAATATATTCTTTGGCAAAATTTAAAATTAATTGTGATAAACTATCAAAACAAGAAATTGCCAAAAAAATTTTAGAAATATATGAAAAATAATAAAATTATAATCAGTACAACGAATTCTAAATATGAGATTTTAATTGGATCAAATCTAATAAATAAACTTGATAAAATTTTAAAGTCCAAATTACCTAAGTCTGAAAAATATTTGATTGTGTTTGATAGCAAAGTCCCATTTAAGATGATCAAAAAATTAAAACAAAAAATCAAAAAAAAAGTGATTTTGTATAAATTTTCCTCAAGTGAAAAAAATAAAGACCAGCATAATGTAAATAAATTACTAACTGTAATGCAAAAATATAACTTTAATAGAAATGATTCTTTAATTGCAGTTGGAGGCGGAGTTGCTGGTGATGTTTCTGGATTTGCTGCAAGTATTTTTAAAAGAGGGCTAAAATTTATTAACATACCAACGACTTTATTAGCGCAAGTTGATAGTAGTATAGGTGGAAAAACTGGTATTAACACAAGCTTTGGTAAAAATTTAATAGGATCTTTTTATCAACCAAATCTAGTTATAGCTGACATTGACTTCTTAAAATCTCTTCCAAAAAGAGAAATCATTTGTGGATATGCAGAAATTTTTAAACACTCTATTATTTCTGACAAAAAGTTCTTTAATTTTTTACTTAAGAATTTTGATAAAATAATCAGACTTAAACAACCATTTATTAATAAAGCTATTTATAAAAGTTGTTTGATTAAAAAAAGAATAGTTGAAAAAGACGAGAAGGAAAAAAACTTAAGAAAGACTCTTAACCTTGGACATACTTTTGCACATTCTTACGAAGCTGCATACAAATACTCAAAAAAGCTAAATCATGGTGAGGCGGTTTTGCTTGGAATTAATAGTGCCTCCGAATTTAGTTTAAAAGAGAAATTTTTAAATCTTAGAGAGCATAATTTAATAATAAAGCATATTTACGCTATTGATAAATCACTCAATTTAAAAAATTATTTTAGTCGGAAAGATGTAAGTAAACTTTTAGAGTTTATGAAGAATGATAAAAAAAATAATAGTAATAAAATAAACTTAATTTTAATTAAAAAAATCGGAAATGTAACTTATAATAATTTTTTTGATTTAAATAAGATCTCTAAATTTATAAGGCTTCAATTTTATAATATGTGAATCTGGATTGAATGAATATAATTTTGAATTTCATTTGATAGTATATTATAAATTTTTTTATTTGAGTCTATTTTACTTAATAACTTGAGCTCATTTGATTTAATAGTCAATTTGATGTGATACTTATTTTTGTTATGACTTTTATGATTAACATGTAAAAATGTTTTATCCTCAATTGATATTTTTTCACAAGAAACTTTTTCTTGGATTTTTTTTTTAATTTCTAAATTTAATGTTTTTATATCCATAAAAATTATATTATTATATAGCATGAAAACAATTTGTGATTGGAATAATTGCTTTGAAATAGGAGAGTACAAAGCGCCAATAGAGAAAGATAATAGCAAGAACTTTAGACTATTATGCTTAAAGCATGTTAAAGAATTTAATAAAAACTGGAATTATTTTTCGGGTATGAGCGATAGAGAGGTGATACAGTTTCTTAAAAGTGACGCAACATGGCATAAGCCAACACAAGGTTTTAGCTCATCGGATAATTTTTTTAAGGTATTATGGAATAATGCATTAAATGATGGATTCGATGATTTGAAATTTAAAAATCAATTTAATACTAAAGGAAATTTGAAATTTACTAACAATGATATAAAAGCCTTCGCTGTCTTGGGTATTTCAGTTGGTTTAAAATGGGACAAAATACAGCAGAAGTTTAAAAAACTTGTTAAAAAATTTCACCCTGATATTAATTCTGGAGATAAAAATTATGAAGAAAAGCTTAAAGTGATTACTTTAGCTTACACACAATTAAAAAATACTTATAGGAAAAACATTGATAAATAATTTAAACATCAAACCTGACATAAAATTATCTGTTAAGCAAACTTTTGGAATTGACTCTGAGATTGAGGTAGAGGCTTTTTCGAAAAAAAATGATTATGTTCCTGAAATTGATAAAAATTATATATTTGATAGAGATACAACGCTAGCGATACTTTCGGGATTCTCATTTAATAAAAGAGTCCTTGTTCAAGGTTATCATGGAACAGGTAAATCTACACATATAGAACAGGTAGCTGCAAGATTAAATTGGCCTTGCATTCGTATAAATCTAGACAGTCACGTAAGTAGAATTGATTTAATTGGTAAAGATGCAATAACAATTAAAGATGGTAAACAAATAACAGAATTTAAAGAAGGGATTTTGCCTTGGTCAATTCAAAATCCTGTTGCTTTAGTCTTTGACGAGTATGATGCTGGTAGACCTGACGTGATGTTTGTAATCCAAAGAGTTTTAGAGGCTGATGGAAGTTTTACACTTCTTGATAAAAATAAAGTAATAAAACAAAATAAATATTTTAGATTGTTCGCAACATCAAATACAGTAGGGCTAGGTGATACAACAGGTTTGTATCATGGTACTCAGCAGATAAACCAGGGTCAGATGGACAGGTGGAATATTGTAACTTCTTTAAATTACTTAAGCCTAGAAAAAGAGATGGAAATAATTTTAGCCAAGAATAAAAATTTAAATAATGCGAAAGGAAAGGAAAAAGTTGCAAATATGATTAAAGTTGCAACTTTAACTAGGAAAGGTTTCATAGCTGGCGACATTTCTACAGTTATGAGTCCCAGGACCGTTTTACATTGGGTAGAGAATTCTGAAATTTTCAAGGATATTGGTTATGGTTTTAGAGTGACTTTTTTAAATAAATGCGATGAGATTGAAAAGAATATAATCGCCGAATATTACCAGAGATGTTTTGGTGAAGAATTGCCAGAGTCTATGTTAAATATTCAAAGTTAAATGAGTAAAGAAGATAATTTTAAAGAAAAATTTAAATTAGCCCTTTTATCAACTGCTAACGCTATTGCGGACGATTATTCTCCTGATAATGACAAAAAAAATAAAAAAAAATCAAAGATAGATCTTTTTGAATTAGATAAATTAGAAAGTAGAAGTGATTTTGTTAAATATAGAGCCGAGATTGACTCAGGTGCTTTAAAAAGAAAATTTTCAAACACAGAAATATTTAGGAATAATTTTCCACAAAACTCATCATATAAACAGCTTTATGAATTATCTGAAAAAATAAGATGCGAAATATTAGGTTCAAATATACTTAAAGGTGTTGGTGCAAATCTGAAAGAAAACTACACAAATGAAATTTTAGCAAAAAAAAAAGATCAGTTATTTTCTAAGGAAGATGTAAGTGTAATAGAGGCATTTGAATTATATATGCTTAAGAATTTCTATAAAATAAATTTAAATAGCCTTAATGAAAAAATTTTAAGTTATTGGGAAAATGATTTTGATAAATCCTTAAAAAAACATATAAATTTTTTACTAGAAAATTTAGAAAATCAAGACATATATAATTCGAAAGTATCAGAGATATTACAAAATTTGGATATATTTGATGATACAAATGAAAGTAAAAACCAAGAAGATCAACAACATGATAATAATGAGACTGATGCAGATCAAAATAATACCGATACTAATAGCGATAATAATGAAGAAAATAAACAACGAGAAGATAGCGAAGAAAGTTTTGACTCCGAATATGATTTTAGCGAGCACAAAATTGATGAACAGATTGTCGATACAGACTCGGAAAAGCAAAGTAGTGAGACTATTATTCAAAAAGGTGGAGGGGAATTTAGCGATAAGGATTATAAGGTTTTCACAAAAGAATTTGATGAAATTTCAAAAGCTGAAAATTTAGAAAGCTTAGAGGAAATAACAAAATTAAGAAAAAACTTAGATCAGCAATTAATTACTTTTCAAGATTTGATAACAAAGCTAGCAAATAAACTTCAAAGACAGTTATTAGCAAGTCAAAAAAGAGCTTGGGAATTTGATTTGGAAGAAGGATTATTGGATACTTCAAAATTAACAAGGGTTATTATGGATCCTTATAGTTCTTTATCATTTAAAAAAGAAAAGGACTATGAATTTAAAGATACAGTCGTTACTTTATTAATTGATAACTCTGGATCTATGCGAGGACGTCCAATAACAATCGCTGCAATTTGTGCTGATATTTTGTCGAGAACACTCGAGAGATGTGCGGTTAAAGTAGAAATTTTAGGCTTCACAACAAAAAATTGGAAAGGTGGTCAGTCGCGAGAAGATTGGAATAAGAGAAATAAACCAAAAAATCCTGGACGTCTTAATGATCTACGTCACATAATTTATAAAAGTGCAGATACTCAATGGAGAATATCTAAAAATAATTTAGGACTTATGCTAAAGGAAGGATTATTAAAAGAAAATATTGATGGTGAGGCAATTAATTGGGCTTTTAGCAGACTACAAAAGCGAAAGGAAGAAAGAAAAATCTTGATGGTTATTTCAGATGGTGCGCCGGTTGATGACAGCACTTTAAGTGTTAATTTTGGTGATTATTTAGAAAAACATTTAAAAAAAACTGTAAAATTTATTGAAAATAAAAGTAATGTAGAAATTCTAGCTATTGGGATAGGTCACGATGTCTCCAGATACTATTCCAAAGCTATTAAAATTACTGATGTTCAAGAGCTTGGGGATGTTATGATAAATCAATTAAGTGATTTATTTAGTGAAAGAAAAAAACTCAATTAAGATTTAAAGATCTAAGATTTTTATTTTTCCACAAAATTGTGATCTCGGCTCCCGATCTTGTTCTTGAATTTTTACAAGTTACAGTAGCAAAATTTTTTTCTAGTAGTGTTTTACCAATAAAAATCCCTAAACCTAATCCAGTTTTATTGCTCGACTTGGAGCCTTTTAAATAAGGCTCACCCAATTTATAGATTATATCTTTAGAAAAACCTTTGCCATCATCTTCTATTTTGATAATAGTTTCGTCATTATCACTTTTAAGATTTATAAATATTTTTTTTTTTGAAAATTTATTTGCATTTCCAATAAAATTTCTAAGCCCATAAACAATCTCAATTATTTTAGGCATTACAATTGGATTATTATTCTGATCAGTAATTAAAATAAATTCCTTTTTGCTAATTTCTTGAAAAGACCTTATTATTTGAATCAAATAATCTTTTAAAGAAATATTTTGATCTAAGAACTCATCATCTGTAATGGGATTCATGCTAAGTTTTTGTAATATTTTTATACATCTATCAACTTGACTAGATAGTAAACTTATATCTTTGTTATTTTTAAATTCTTTTTCAAGGTCTGCCAATACGATTTTAATTGTTGAGAGTGGAGTACCAAGTGAGTGGGCTGCTGCTGCTGCTTGCCCTCCAAGAGACACTAGCTCGTGTTCTTTTGCCATTATAGCTTCCATTTTATTTAATGCATTCTCTCTAATCTTTCTTTCAGCCCCAAACGATATTGAAAAAAAACTTAAAAAAATAAGCGCAATAATTAATGATATTGGAATAGCATAATAATAGTAATCGCTAATATGAAAATGTTCATTTAATGGCGCTGGTAAGCCTTTATTAAAAAAAGTTAGAAATATAACAGATAAAATTGTTATTAAAACTAAGAAAATACTAGATTTTTTTCCTAAGTAGATAGATGAAAATATGCTTGGAATTATAATAAAAATAAAAAAAGGATTTACTATTCCACCGGTTAAATAAAGTAAAAAACCTAGTTGGAAAATATCCAAACATAAAAAAATAAAAGAGGATCTGTCAGAAACTTGATTTTTTTTATAATAATAAATTAAAACTAGGTTACTTATTGCCCCAAGATAAATTATAAAATTTGATAGTATGTGATTAAATTCAAAACCAAGTCCATATTTAACGAAATTTATTGTTATTAACTGTCCAATTATAGCTATCCATCTAAGTCTAATATATTGTATTCTGTTTAGAGAGTAAATTTTTGAAGTTTCAAAAAACCTCATAAATTATATGTCAAGATTTAAAACATCTATAGCATTTGAAATAATGAAGTCTTTTCTTAATGCTACGTCATTTCCCATTAAAGTGTGAATTATCTCATGATCTTTTTTTGCATCTTTTGAATATTCTACTTTTAATAAATTTCTTGTCTCTGGATTTAGAGTTGTATTCCAAAGCTCATCAGGGTTCATTTCACCTAATCCTTTAAATCTCTGAATATTTAATTTAGACTTTTCAATTGAGAAATTTTTATCGAATTCTTTTGATCCTTTTTTGTATTTACTCAATTCCTTTGAGTTTTTTAAAATATATTTCTCGAGTTCCTTCTCATCTTTTATATAAATACCTTTCATGCCTTTGTTGATTTTGAATAAAGGCGGTTGTGCTAGGTAAATATGACCATTTTCAATCAATTTATTAAATGGGCTGTTATTAAAGAAAGTTAGTAATAATGCTCTAATATGTGATCCATCAACGTCGGCATCTGTCATAATTATTATTTTTCCGTATCTTAAATTTTTAAGATCCAAGTCATCATTTTTTGGATCCAATCCTAAAGCATTTATTAAAGTTATAATCTCATTTGAAGAAATCATTTTAGATAGTGCCTTAGTCTTATGTTCATTAATGTTCCCATTTTTCTTTTTTCCATTAGTATCAACATAGGTGTTCAAAATTTTTCCTCTGAGAGGCAAAACAGCCTGAAACTCTCTATCTCTCCCTTGTTTTGCAGAGCCACCCGCAGAATCACCCTCAACAATAAATAATTCTGTTCCTTCTTGTTTTGAATTTTGACAATCTGCCAGTTTTCCAGGTAAGCCTGTTAGCTCGAGAGCACCTTTTCTTCTTACGTTTTCTCTAGCTTTTCTAGCAACATCACGTGCTTGCGCAGCTTGAACAATTTTTGTAAGTATGACTTTTACCACTGATGGGTTTTGATCGAACCATAGAGATAATTTCTCGCTAATAATTGTTTCAACTATATTTCTGACTTCAGATGATACAAGTTTATCTTTTGTTTGTGATGAAAATTTAGGATCTGGTATTTTAATTGATAAGACGCAAGTGAGCCCTTCCTTAACATCATCTCCAGAAATTGAAAGTTTACTTTTTTTTAACAGATTTGATTCATTGGCATATTTATTAACAACTCTTGTTAGTGCACTTCTAAAACCTAATAAATGTGTTCCTCCATCTTTTTGAAATATATTGTTTGTGTAAGGGTATACATCTTCTGAATACATTGAATTCCACTGTAGTGCACACTCTACCTCCATATTATTTTTGGCTTGCTCAATAAAGATAGGTTTTTTAAATAATTCATTCCCATTTTTATTTTTTAATTTTTCTCTTTTTTCATCAAGGAAGTTAACAAATTCTAAAATACCGCCATCAAACTTATAGATAATCGATTTTTCTTTTTTTAAAGTAAGATCGTTGACAGAAATTTTTAAACCTTTGTTTAAGAATGCCAATTCCCGCATTCTTTTCTGTATAATGGTAGTGCTAAACTTTGTAGATGAAAAAATATCTTTTGATGGAAAAAAAGTGATTTTGGTTCCAGTTTCTTTTGATTTTCCGGTTACCTTTAAAGCGGATTTAGCATCACCATTTTGAAATTCTATAAAATATTTTTTTCCATCTCTATTTATTTCTAATTCTAGTTTTTCTGATAGAGCATTTACAACTGAAACCCCAACTCCATGTAGACCCCCAGAAACTTTATAAGAGTCATGATCAAATTTTCCTCCTGCGTGCAATTGTGTCATGATAACCTCTGCTGCAGATTTTTTTTCTCCTTTATGAATATCTACTGGAATACCTCTTCCATCGTCAGAAACAGTCACTGAGCCGTTCTTGTTAATATTAACAGAAATATTTTTGCAGTATCCTGCCAGTGCCTCATCTATAGAATTATCAACAACTTCATAGACCATATGATGTAGACCAGTGCCATCATCGGTATCTCCGATATACATGCCTGGTCTTTTTCTTACAGCTTCTAATCCTTTTAAAACCTTGATGGAGTCTGCTTGGTAATTTGTTGTATTTTTTTTAATCATTTATTTTTTTTGGAAAAAAAAATTATACCATTTTTTAAAATTTAAATAAAATAGCTTTTAAACAAGATGCTAAATAAGCCTTATCTATTGTGGTTTTTTTGATATTTATTTATTTTTTTTCTAAATTTTAAAAATTTACAAATATTAGTGATTTTTATTCCTTTTTTTTAAAAAATAATAAAAATTTTACAATTGCATAGATAAAACATAAATTTTCAAATGCTTTTTTTAATTGAAAGGTCAAACCAAAAAAGATCATTAAAAAAAAGAATTTTATTGGTTCACGTATAATTTTGATTTTTTTCAATTTATTGTATTTTAATTGAAAAATTAACTCTCCATATTTAAAATAAACTTTTCTAATTATAAAACTTTTTAGATTTTTTTTTACCGACTTTTCTCCAATATGATTTGCATATGCGCTCATATTTAAATAAATTTTATAGTTATTTTTTTCTATTGCTCTACATAGATCGATATCTTCCCAATAAAAGAAAAATTGCTCATCAAACATACCTATCTTTTCAAATCTTTTTTTTTCAGCGAGAAATATAGCTCCCAAAATTTTATTTACTGGGAACATCTTTTTACTTTTTTGGCTATTTTCAAAATTTTTAAATTGTTTTATTCTTGGGACTGAGATTATACTATCCTTTTTGACTTCTAACGTTCTTTTCAATCTGAGTATTGATTTTTTTGAAATATCTGTATCAGGCTGCGTACATAAAAAATACTTTGTTTTTACTTTTTTTACTAAAAAATTTATTCCTTTTGCAAAACCTTTGTTCTCGCTAGAAACACCATAATACTTAATTTTTGGGAATATTTTTTTAACTTTTTTTTTTAATTCTAAATCATTACTTTGATCTAAAATATATAAGTCGAAATCTTTATAATTATTTAGCCTCGTTATAACTTTCTCTGGTGTTCTATAAAATAGAATTACAACAGATATGTTACTAGATTTCATTTATTTATTATTAACTTAATTAATCTATTTATCAAAAAAAAAATGGCGGAGAGAGTGGGATTCGAACCCACGAAAGAGTTGCCCCTTAACACGCTTTCCAAGCGTGCGCCTTAAACCGCTCGGCCATCTCTCCAAATCATTTTTTTTGTATAATAGCTACTTCGTTAATTTTACCTTTATAAATTTCAATGCTTTTAAAATTTTCTAAAAAATAATTTTTATCTTCATCTTTAATATATTTTGAGTCAAAATCTTGATTTGATTTAATCGCCAATAAAATTTGCTTTAGATCAGGACGCTCATTTCCTAAATTCATATCTTTCCTTGTCTCTGGAAAATCAAGTTCCTCACACACAAAAATTCCATTGGGCAATACCTTTCTAAAAAGTAGGAATAAACTTATAATTTGATCTTTTAAAGTGTGCGAAGCATCTTCAATTATAATATTAAAGTTATCTTTGTTTTTAATTAAAATTTCATTTATTGAACTCTCGCTTGAAGTATTAATGTAAAAATTTTTCAATCTAGATGATTTATATCTAAAAAGATCAGGACATATATCTCCTGAAAAGATTTTTGAGTTTTTAAAATAATAATAAAAAGCTCCCGCTGCATTTCCATAAAAAGATCCGAGTTCTAATACGTTTAAATTATCACCTCTAATTTTTTCAAAATACTTCTCATATATTTTTGAGTAACCATGAGCATCTATTCTTTTATTATTTCTCTTAAATGGTTGCATATACTGATTGATGTAATATTCCCCTTTATCACTGTTAAAATGTTCGAATAGGAAATCTAAATCTTTTTTAAATAATTCACTGTTTTTTTTTGAATGATAATCTAAATTTATTACTTTTGGTAAATATGGAATATTTATTAAATACCTAAATGGTAAAATAATGAGAATATAAACTTTAAGAAATATGTTAGCTTTTTGCACTCTGTGTCTGTAGAAAATATTATAAAATGTTTTAATCCTCATATTTAATCTTTATTGATTTTTAAAACTCCTATGAAGGCTTCTTGAGGAATTTCAACTTTTCCAAATTGCTTAGATCTTGCTTTACCTTTTTTTTGTTTATCTAATAACTTCCGCTTTCGATCTCTTGCGCCTCCCCCATGAATTTTTGTTAAAACGTCTTTTTTGAAGCCTTTTATAGTTTCTCTAGCAATAATTTTTCCACCTATTGCAGCTTGAATAGGTATCATAAAATTATGTCTAGGTATTAAATCCTTAAGCTTTTCACATACCTCTCTTCCGATAGTTTGTGCAAAGTCTTTGTGAACCATCATAGCTAAAGCATCTACTGGTTCCCCATTAACTAAAATTGATAACTTGACTAACTCACCCTCTCTATGTCCTATAATTTCATAATCAAAGCTTGCATAGCCGCTTGTTATAGACTTCAGTCTATCATTAAAATCAAATACTACCTCATTAAGTGGTATCTCATAATTCAGGACAGCTCTATTACCCGAGTAATTTAAATTTGTTTGAATTCCTCTTTTATTTTGACATATTTTTATTATTGGTCCTAAATACTGATCAGGTGTGATAATTGTGGCCTTAATCCAGGGCTCCTCAATATATTTTATTATAGTCGGATCAGGTAAATTAGATGGATTTTGTAGATCTAGAACTTTATCATTGTTTAGATGAACCTTATAAACAACTCCGGGAGTGGTTGTTAGTAAGTTGATATCAAATTCTCTTTCTAGCCTTTCTGTAATAATTTCAAGGTGAAGTAAACCTAAAAACCCACACCTAAAACCAAGTCCTAAAGCTGATGACGATTCTGGTTCGTAAGAAAAACTAGAGTCATTTAATTTTAATTTAGCCAATCCATCTTTTAATTTTTGATACTCAGAACTATCAACAGGAAAAAGTCCACAAAATACAACTGGCTTACTTGGTTTAAATCCAGGTAACGCCTCTTTTAATGGTTTATTAGCTTCACATATTGTATCCCCAACTTTTGTATCTGATAGATTTTTAATTCCAGTTATTATAAAACCTATTTCTCCTGAATTTAGTTCATCCATGTCTTTTGGTTTAGGGGTAAAAACACCAACCTTTTCAACAATATGTTCTTGGTTAGTAGACATCATTTTTATTTTCATATTTTTTTTAATTTTTCCGTCTATTACTCTTATTAAAATTACAACTCCGAGATAAGAGTCGTACCAACTATCAACAAGAAGACATTTTAAAATATCATTTTTATTACCTCTTGGAGGTGGTAAAGTTTGAATAATCTTCTCTAATATCTCATCAATACCTTCGCCAGTTTTTCCAGAGCATGGTACTGAATTTGAGGTATCAATACCTATAACATCTTCGATTTGATTTTTTGTTTTTTCAATCTCTGAGGCTGGTAGATCTATTTTATTTAAAATTGGAATGATTTCATGATTTGTATCCATGGCCTGATATACATTTGCAAGAGTTTGAGCTTCAACGCCTTGAGTACTATCAACAATTAAAATTGATCCTTCACATGCATATAAAGATCTGCTTACTTCATAACTAAAATCTACGTGACCTGGAGTATCAATAATATTTAGTATGTAATCTTTGCCATCCTTTGATTTGTAGTTTAACTTTACAGTTTGTGCCTTGATAGTAATACCTCTTTCTCTTTCTATATCCATAGAATCTAGAACTTGAGCTTTCATCTCTCTTTCTGTTAGGCCACCACATTTATGAATAATTCTATCAGCTATTGTAGATTTACCGTGATCTATATGTGCAATAATTGCAAAGTTTCTTATATTATCAATTGTAGACATTTTAGGATCTAATTTTTGCGCCTGTCTTAGACTCAACAGTTGAAATAATCAAATTATTTATTTTTTCTAGATCTTTGTCATTCAAAGATTTTTGTAATGATTGAATTGTTACATTCAAAGCAATTGACTTTTTATTACTTGGAATATTTTCTCCTTCATATAAATCAAAAACCTTTACATTTTTAATTAAGTTATTATCGATCTTATAAATAATCTTTACTAATTCTTGTACATTTAAATTTTTATCTATTATGAATGCGAAGTCTCTTTCAGACTTTTGAAAATCCGAATATTCATATTTATTTTTTTGATCCTTAAGTTTATTTTTATGAAGCTCGATTCTATCTAAAAAAATCTCAAATAGTATTAATGCTTCAGTTTTGACTTGTAATTTTTGATTAATATTTGGGTGAATTTCACCAAAAAAGGCAATTGGTTTATCTGATTTTGAGTCTTGATAAATGGCTCCAGATTTTCCTGGATGATAGTAATTTGGTGCATTTGAGTTGATATGAAAATTTTTGTCATCTAACCCTGTCTCAATTAAAGTTTGAATCACATCTCTTTTAGCATCAAAAACATCAACTTTTCTCTCTTTCTCAATCCAATTAAGTCTGGAAATCATCCCAGACTTAATTGCTGAAATAACTATTTCTTGTTGTCCTGGTTTTTTTCCACTAAAAATTGGTCCAATCTCAAATAAAGAAATATCTTTTACATCTCGATCTAAATTTTTTTTTAAATAAAAAATTAAGTTTGAAAAAATTGAGCTTCTTAAAACATTTAAATCTGAGCTGATTGGATTTACTATTTTAACTTCAGGTTTTTCTTCTTTAAATAACTCATTTATTTTTGAGTCTGTAAATGACCACGTCACAGTTTCATAATAACCCTTTGATGCAACTGATCTTTGCAAGAAATGGAATAGTTTTTGATGTGGATTTAACGTTTGTTTATTTCTGGTTTTTTCCGGTAATTCAGTTTTAATTCTATCGTATCCCTTAATTCTCACTATTTCCTCAACAATATCAATTGGTTGTAAAATATCTGGTCTCCAGGAAGGCACTTTTAGATTTAGTTCCTTTTTATTTTTTTTTACTAGAAAACCAAGATCTGATAAAATCTTAGTCATTTCCCTTACCTCAACTTTAAAACCGGTTGTATTATTAAATAAATCAATTGGAAACTTAATAGCTTTGTGGTTTGATTTTTCCTTTTTTGTAATATTTATTTTACTAATTATTCCACCACATATATTTTGTATTAATTCGGCTGCCTTAATCAACCCTTCTTCAATTGAATTTGGATCTATGCCTCTTTCAAATCTATATTTTGCATCTGTATCTAAATTTAAGATTTTTGAAGTAGATCTAATAGATTTTGGTTTAAAATATGCTGATTCTAAAAGAATATTCTTTGTATTTAGTTCTGTTCCTGACCTAACGCCTCCTATAATGCCACCTAAACCCAAAACGCCTGATGTATCAGATATAACACACATATTATCACCAAGTACATATTTTTTATTATCTAGCGCTTCAAAGCTTTCTCCTTTTTTGGAATTTCTAACAATAATGCCTTTATTAATTTTATCTGCATCATAAGCATGAAGTGGCCTGTTAAGATCCATCATAACATAATTTGTTACATCCACCACTGCAGAGATTGGTTTTTGTCCTAATGATAATATTTTTTCTTTCAACCATTTTGGACTTTCGGTATTTTTTATTCCTTTGATGAGTAAACTACCAAACTTTGTACATCCTTGATTTTTATCATTAGTTATTTTGACTTTTATTTTGTTTAAGCCTGAAAGATTTATTTTACTTTTATTTTTGTTTTTTAATTTGCCGGCCCCAGCTGCTGCCAGATCTCTTGCAATTCCTCTAACACCAAGGCAATCTGCTCTATTTGGTGTAATTGAAAGATCTACAACTTTTTGATTTTTGTTAACGAAATATTTTTTTCCAACTTGTTTGCTGTACTTTTTAGGGGAAAGATTAATAATTCCCTCGCTTTCATTTGATAATTTTAGTTCTGATTCTGAGCAAAGCATACCATAGGATGTTACACCTCTGATTTTGCTAACAGAGAGCTTTGTTTGACTTTTAGGAATAATTGTCCCGGGAGGAGCATAAACAGTTAAAAGATCGTTTTTGGCATTTGGAGCTCCACACACAACTTTCACTTTTTCGTTTTGTCCAATATCTACATCGCATAACTTAAGTCTATCTGCATTAGGATGTTTTTCTGCCTTGATGATTTTGGCAACTATAAATTTATCTAATTCAGAGGGTTGACTTTCAAAACTTTCAACCTCCAACCCTATACTCGTTAATTTTTCGATAATTTTTTGATCGTCGATTTTTGTATCTAAATGTTCTTTAAGCCAATTAATTGTAAATTTCATCTACTAAGGCCTCTGTAATTTGAGGGAACGTCTAAAGGATCAAATCCAAAGTGATTTAACCATCTGTAATCAGTTTCAAAAAAAGCTCTTAAGTCATTAATGCCATATTTTAGCATTGCAAGCCTATCAATCCCCATACCAAAAGCATAACCTTGGAACTTTTGTGGATCTACTTTCACATTTTTTAAAACATTTGGATGCACCATTCCACATCCAAGAATCTCTAACCATTTGTCACCTTCTCCAATTATTATTTTCCCATCTTTTAATCTATAACCAATATCAACTTCGGCCGAAGGTTCGGTAAAAGGAAAGTGGCTTGGTCTAAACCTCATTTTAATTTTATCTATTTCAAAAAATTCTTTAATAAAATATTTTAAACATCCCTTTAGGTGCCCCATATTTATATTTTTATCTATATGAAGACCCTCTACCTGATGAAACATAGGTGCATGGGTTTGATCACTGTCAGATCTATAAGTTCTTCCAGGAGCAATAATCTTAAAAGGTGGTTTTCCTCCTAACATAGTTCGCACTTGGACTGGTGAAGTATGAGTTCTTAATAAATATTCTTTATTATGATCTAGATAAAAAGTATCATGCATATCTCTTGCCGGATGATTATCCGGTGTATTAAGTGCTGTGAAATTATTATATTCATTTTCAACATCGGGTCCTTCTGCAACACTAAAACCTATTTCAGAAAATATAGAGGATATTTCATCAATTACTTGAGATACGGGATGTATTTTTCCTCTTTTAAAACTTCTTTCTGGCAAAGTAACATCTACTTTTTCGTTTTGAAGTTTTAGATTAATTTCTTTTATTTCAATATCTTTAATTTTTTTCTCAATAATTCCCTGAAGTTCATCTTTAATTGCATTAAGATCAGATGCAAACTTTTTTCTACTATCTGGTGACAGAGAACCCATTTTTTTAAACTCATTTGAAATTTTTCCAGTTTTGCCAAATAGTTCCGACTTTATTTGATTTATATTATTTAAATCTAAGTCACCTTTTAATTTTAAAAGATATTCCTCTTTAATTTTTATAATATCAGACATTTCAGTAGAATATTTCTTAACTTGGGAAAAACAATAAAGAAAATTAGTTTAAAGCGGCTTGAGCCTTTTTAATTATTGTTTTAAATGCCTCTGGGTTATCATATGCTATTTCTGCTAGAATTTTCCTATCTAATTTAATACCAGACTTATTTAAACCATGAATAAATTTTGAATATGTCAATCCCTCAGCTCTTACGCCTGCATTTATTCTTTGTATCCATAATGATTTAAATTCTCTTTTTTTATTTCTTCGATCTCTGTAAGCATACTGCATGGATTTCTCCATAGCTTGTCTAGCAACTCTAATAGTATTTTTTCGTCTTCCCCATTGGCCTTTTACAGCTTTAAGGACTTTTTTGTGTTTTGCTCTACTCGTTACACCTCTTTTTACTCGGGCCATATTATCCTCTTAAGCTGTAAGGCATGTAAGATTTTACAATTTTTCCATCTTGTTTAGACATTGTTGTTGTGCCTCTTTGCTTTCTTATCTGTGAATTAGTTCTTTTTATCATTCCATGCCTCTTTCCTGCCTGAGCCATAATCACTTTACCCTTTGCAGAAATTTTGAACCTTTTTTTTGCTGAACTTTTTGTTTTCAATTTTGGCATGGGCGAACTTATACAAATATAATTTTAGATTTACAACCCTAATTTAGTGCTTACTACAAAGGCTGAATTACCATTATCATTTGTTTTCCGTCAAACTTTGGATGAAGTTCTATTTTCCCAATTGAAGACATGTCGGCTTTGATTTTTTCCATTAATTCGTTGCCGAGATGTGTATGCTGTAATTCTCTTCCTTTAAATCGAATTGTAAACTTTACTTTATCTCCTTTTGACAAGAATTTTTGAGCATTTTTTATTTTAAAAGTGTAGTCATGCACTTCTGTTACAGGTCTAAGTTTAATCTCTTTTAAGTCTATTTTCTTTTGTTTCTTTTTAGCTTTATTGGCTTTTTTTTGAGCATCATATTTATATTTTCCCATGTCCATTATTTTACAGACTGGTGGCTTTGCATTCGGTGAAATTTCTATTAAATCTAATCACTCATTTTTTGCCATAGATATTGCTTGAGTAGTATTTAATACACCCAGGTTTTCTCCATCACTTGAAATAACCTGAACCTCAGGTGAGTAAATTCTATTATTAGATCTCGGACCTCTATCTTTAGTTCTTCTCTGAAAGTAATTTTTTTGATCTGCCACTTAGTTCGAAGGTGCTTGACTTAAAGCAGTATATTGTTCTAAAAATTTATCTAGCTTCATATTTTCTTGTTTATTATTATCTAACTTTCTAATAGTTACACTATTGCTGTCAACTTCTTTTTTACCACAAATTAATAGAACTGGTATCTTGGAAATTGAATGTTCCCTTATTTTGTAATTTAAATTATGGTTTTTTAAATCTACTATACAATTTATACCCTTATCATTTATCTCATTAGAAACTTTTTTAGCATAGTCATCAAAATCATCTGATACTGGTATTACAACAACTTGCAAAGGGCTAATCCAAAAAGGTAACTTGCCGGCGTAATTTTCAATTAGAATTCCAATAAATCTCTCTAGCGATCCAAATAATGCTCTATGAAGCATTACTGGAACTTTTTTGGATCCATCTTTATCAACATAAGATGCACCTAATCTTTCTGGTAAATTGAGGTCTACTTGCAATGTTCCACATTGCCAATCTCTTCCAATTGCATCTCTTAATACAAATTCAATTTTTGGACCATAAAAAGCTCCTTCACCTTTATTGATACTGTACTCTAATTTCGTAGCTTTAACTGCTTCTAGCAGAGCAGCCTCAGACTTATCCCAAACTTTATCATCACCAACTCTAACTTCGGGTCTGTCTGAATATTTCAATATTACATCACTAAACCCTAAATTTTTGTAAATATCTAAAATTAGATTTGTAACGCTTAAAGACTCGCTTGTGATTTGATCTTCGGTACAAAAAATATGTGCATCATCTTGAGTGAAAGCTCTTACTCTCATTAAACCATGTAATGCTCCAGATGGCTCGTACCTATGTACCTTTCCAAACTCAGACATTTTTAAAGGAAGGTCTCTATAACTTTTTAAACCTTGATTAAAAACTTGAACACAACCAGGACAATTCATTGGTTTGATGGCAAATATTTTCTCATCAGGAGTGGTTGAAGTATACATATGTTCGCCAAACTTTTCCCAGTGGCCTGATTTTTCCCATAAGCTTCTGTCTAAAATTTCGGGTGTATTTATTTCTTTATAGCCAGCCTTTTTTTGTCTTAGTCTCATATAATCAATTAATTTTTGAAAAAGACTCCATCCTCTCTCATGCCAAAATACAGATCCTGGACTTTCTTCTCTAAAGTGAAAAAGATCCATTTCTTTTCCAAGTTTTCTGTGGTCTCTTTTTTCTGCCTCCTCAATTCTTTTAAGATAATCATCTAATTCCTTTTGCGATGGCCATGCTGTTCCATAAATTCTCTGTAACATTTCATTGTTTGAATCACCTCTCCAATATGCTCCTGATACTTTCATTAATTTAAAGTGCTTTCCGATTTTTCCAGTTGAGGATAAATGAGGACCTCTACATAAATCATGCCATTTACCATGAAAATATAAAGAGATCTCTTCTCCCTCTGGAATACTCTCTATAATTTCAGATTTATAGATCTCCCCCCTTTTTTTAAAGTGATCTGCAGCTTTGTTTCTTTCCCAAACTTCTCTCCTTGTTTCCTCATCTCTATCTACAATTTCTCTCATTCTTTTTTCAATTTTATCTAAATCGTCCTGAGTAAAGGGCTCTTTTCGTGCAAAATCATAATAAAAACCGTTATCAATAACTGGTCCTATGGTTACTTGAGTTCCAGGGAATATCTCTTGGACTGCCATCGCAAGTATGTGAGCCGTATCATGTCTAATCGTATCAACTCCCTCACGGTCTTTAGATGTGAATATTTTAACTGTAGAATCTTTTTCAATATTAAAAGAGAGATCTTTTTGCTCTCCATCAACACTCATTATAAGTGCATTTTTTGAAAGTGATTTACTTATTTTATTACATATATCTAAACCATTTACTGGCTTATCAAATTTTATTTGTTTTCCATCTGGCAAAGTAATATTTGGCATTAGTTTACTAATTTTTTATATTCTGAATAAGTATTTAAACACATTTTTTCAATATTAAATCTATTTATAACGTTTTTTCTTCCTTCTCTACCCATTAAATCTAAAGTTAAACTATCTAATTTTATAATTTCGTTAAGTTTGTCGCATAAAGATTTAGGATTTCCACTTTCAAATAAAAGGCCAGTTTTATTATCAATTACAGTTTCTTTTGACCCTCCAATGTTACTAGCAATAATAGGTTTTTTCATTGCTTGGGCCTCTACAGAAACTCTGCCAAAAGCTTCGGGTTCTATAGATGATGATACAATTACATCAGAAATATAATAAGCAACTGGCATCACGTTACAATTATCAACAAATTTAATATTTTGTGTAAGGTTAAATTGCTCGACAAGTCTCTCAAGTTTTTTTCTGAAAACGGTCCTACCTTGATCATCACCAAGAATTACAGCAACAAAATCTAATTCAGGGTTACTTTGTTTAAAAAAATTTATTGCCTCTATGAACATTTCTTGTCCTTTCCAAGCGGTTAATCTTCCAGGAAGTAGTATAATTTTCTTATTATCCTCGATTTTCCAAGTGGCTTTGAGTTTATCTATGTCTTTTTTTTTAATTGCGTCAGAGTCAAAATATTCAGTATTAATTCCTCTAAAGATAACTAAAAACTTTTTTTTTGAATTTAAAAATTTTTGATAATTTTCCGAAATGTGAGAAAAGATAAAATTTGAACCTGCAATTAATACATCCGACTTGACCATTATTGAGTTATAAAACTTTTTTATTGAATTTTTAAAATTGTAAGTACCATGGAATGTTGTAACAAATTTTCGTCTTGTAATTTTTGTTGCTATATAACATGACCATGCTGGTGCCCTGCTTCTAGCGTGAACAATGGAAATATTTAAAAATAAAATCAAAAGAGTTAAGGCAATACTATTAATGATAATTATTAAAGGATTTTTACTTTGGACAGGTAGTTTTATTAGCTTCACTTTCTTTTTATCAATGTATTTAATGAGCTCACCACCACTAGTTACTATATAAGACTTACAATCCTGTTCATGCAAATAGTGTGCTAAATCATAACATCCTGTTTCTGCTCCTCCATAGCCTAACCTTGGTATAACTTGTAAGACTTTTAATTTTGATGCCATTGAATTAAAATATACATTATCAATTGATGTAAATAAACTTTATATGATTAAATACAAATACTTACGATTGAATAAATATAAAAAGTTAAGATATTTATCAATAAACAATCAATCAAAAATTTGTATTGTTTTTCTTCATGGTTTTATGTCTGACCTTGAGGGTAAAAAACCAAAGAGTCTATTGAAATTCTGTAAAACGAATAAATTAGGTTTTGTAGCTCTTGAATACTCTGGACACGGCAAGTCCTCAGGAAAATTTACAAAAGGCAATATAAGTACTTGGTCTAATGATACCAAAAAAATAATTAAAAAATTTGTAAAAAAAAGAAAAGTTATTTTGATTGGATCAAGTATGGGATCTTGGATAGGACTGAAACAATTCAAATATTTTTCAAATCAAATAATCGGTTTTATTGGAATAGGATCTGCTCCAGAATTTTTAGAACTTTTAATGTGGAAAAAATTTTCAAAAAAAATAAAAACTGAAATTAAAACAAAAAAAATTTATTATTTAAAAAGTGAAAATTATGAGTATCCAATTACTTATCAAATAATACGAGATGGTAAAAAAAATAAGGTCTTAAACAAAAAGATTTTATCAAAAATTAAAGTGACAATGATACATGGCAGCAAAGATGAAGTAGTTCCAACCGTTTATTCCAAAAAAGTATTAAAACTCTTTCCTAATGCTAGAAAAAAACTAGTTATTATTAAAAATGGCGATCATAGTTTATCGGACAAGAAAAACCTAAAAAAAATAATTAATGAATTAAAAATTATTATCTTTAATAAATTTTAATCCTTCAACAAAAGAAGGAAATTTAAGCTTATATTTAAAGAATTTTTTCATTTTATCATTATTAACTTTTTTTGAATCTCTATAAAAATTTTTAAGCATTCCGTCTTGCAGTTTGTCTAGTGTGATTTTTTCAGGAATTTTAATTTTTAATAGCTCAGCTGCAAAAGTAGTAATTTCCTCAGTGGATGCAGGTCTATCATCAGATATATTAAAAATTTCACCTCCCTTAAAGTTTACCATCGACTCAACCAAAATATTTGTAATATCGTCTAGGTGTATTCTTGAAAAAAAATGATTTTTTTTATCAATTATTTTTGCACTTCCATTTTTAAGTCTTTTCAAAATATTATTAGAGTTCGAATAGATGCCAGAAAGTCTAAAAATTTGAATAGGAAGATTTGACTCCTTATATATTGAAAA
This sequence comes from uncultured Pelagibacteraceae bacterium, assembly GCA_902598425.1. Classification (GTDB taxonomy): domain Bacteria; phylum Pseudomonadota; class Alphaproteobacteria; order Pelagibacterales; family Pelagibacteraceae; genus Pelagibacter. Next base: position 43,184 of record CACKBK010000001.1, read on the forward strand.
CCACTTTTTCTCAGCAGCCAATCGACTTATTCCATTTTCAGAAGTTGGTTTCGTTAAACTTTTTTCATTTACCCACTCCCCATTGTGGTCTCCATAAACACTTGTTGCAGATAAATATGTAATCCACTTGGCTTTAATTTTTTTTAATTCACTTTTAAAGTGTTTAAAAACTATATCTTCTCCATTAATTGGAGGAATTGATATTAAAATGAAATCTGCTTCATGTATTTTTTCAACTATTTTTGAGTCAAAGTGGTTTTCATTTAATTCAAAAATATTATGAGTATTATTTATGTTTTTTGGTGACCTGGAAGTGTAACTAAGATTTATTTTATTTTTTTTAGAAAGTTTATTTATAAAATTTCCTGCAACTTGTCCGTAGCCGAAGCAAAAAATATTTACCACTTTAACTTACTTTTTTAATTGTAGATTTTGTTGTTATTGGATGTTTTAATTTATCTAACATTTCCTTAGGACATACTTGCACAAAATTTAAAATTTCCTTATCAAAATTTTTGATAATTTCATTTGATAATTTTGAATTTGTCTCTTTTGAATGCTCTTCAATAATATTTTTTAAAAACTCTTTCCAGTACTCAGTTTCAACATTTTGCCAAACTACTGTTTCAGGATTAACTTTTTTCTCGAATTGTTTACTTTTATCGTAGATAAATGCCATACCACCAGTCATACCAGCAGCAAAGTTATCACCAACCTCGCCTAGTATAATAATTGATCCACCTGTCATATATTCACATCCATTCGAGTCACATCCCTCAATGACCGAAGTGGCACCTGAATTTCTTACAGCAAATCGTTCGCCTGCCTGTCCTGCAGCAAAAAGTTTCCCTGATGTAGCTCCATATAAAACTGTATTTCCAATAATTGTATTTTCAGACGAAACTAGATTACTTTCATCTGCTAATTTAATTGATATTGTTGCTCCAGATAATCCTTTAGCTACATAATCGTTAGCATCACCTTTCAAAACTAATTTTAGTCCTTTCATTGCAAACGCTCCGAATGATTGTCCCGCAGAACCTTTAAAATTTAGAGTTAAAAATCCCTCGTCTAACTTATCGTGTCCAAACTTTTTATATAAATTATGTGATATTCTTGTTCCAACAGCTCTATGCGTGTTTTCAATTTCAAATTCTTTAATTATTTTTTTTGGATTATCTAAATGATTTTCAATTTCAGGCCATATGTTTTGATCAAGAGTATTTGGTACATCATTAATAATTTGTTTTTCACAATATCTCTTATTTTCACCTGGATCAGCTTGAACAAAGAGCGGATTAAGATCAAGGTCATCCAAATTAGCTGAAGCTTTACTCACTTGTCTTAATAGATCAGTTCTACCAATTACATCATTTAAAGATTTAAAACCTAATTCTGCTAGAATTTCACGAACTTCTGTTGCGATAAAAGTAAATAAATTTACAACTTTTTCAGGAGTTCCAGTAAATTTTTCTCTAAGTTTATCATCTTGTGTACAAACTCCTACTGGACAAGTATTGGAGTGACACTGTCTTACCATTATACATCCCATAGCTACTAGAGCAGTTGTCGCCACTCCAAATTCTTCAGCACCCATCATTGCCGCTATAACAACATCTCTTCCAGTTTTTATTCCTCCATCAGTTCTTAAAGTAACGCTGTGCCTTAAATTATTTAAAGTTAAAACTTGATTGGCTTCAGTCAAACCCATCTCCCAAGGTACTCCAACATACTTAACACTTGTTTGAGGACTTGCGCCTGTTCCACCATTATGTCCTGAAATTAAAATAATATCTGCTTTTGCTTTTGCTACTCCCGCAGCAATCGTTCCAATTCCTGATGATGCAACCAATTTAACGCCAACTCTTGCTTTAGGATTTATTTGTTTAAGATCATAAATTAATTGTGCCAAATCCTCAATTGAGTAAATGTCGTGATGTGGTGGTGGAGAAATCAATGTAACTCCAGGTGTTGAGTGTCTTAATCTTGCAATTTCTTCTGAAACTTTAAAACCAGGTAATTGTCCACCCTCTCCTGGTTTTGCACCTTGTGCCATTTTTATTTCAATTTCATTACAATTATTAAGATAATTAATCGTTACTCCAAACCTGGCTGATGCTATTTGTTTAACTCTTGAATTTGCACTATCCCCATTTTCCATTTTGGTGAACCTTTTTTCATCCTCACCGCCTTCTCCACTGCATGAAGCACCTCTTATCCTATTCATTCCAATTGCAAGAGTTTCATGAGCCTCTTTTGATAATGCACCATGGGACATACTTCCACTTCCAAATCTTTTTAGGATATTTTCAATAGGTTCTACTTCAGATACATCTATTGATTTATTCAAATATCTTTTTCTAAAGTCAATTAAATCTCTTAAGTTAATTGGAGGTAGATTATAAATACCCTCAGCATATTTTTTATAAACTGTATAAGATCCACTCCCAACTGCACTTTGAAGCATATGAATTAATTTACCTTGGTACTGATGTAACTCACCATTTTTTCGATAACGATAAATTCCCCCAATAGGTAAAACACTGTCCTCGCTTTCAAATGCCTCATCATGAATTACTCTTATTTTTTTTTCAATTCCAGTTAGACCGATACCAGAAATTTTAGATACAACTCCTGGAAAATAATCAGAAACAATCGTTCTACTCAAGCCAACAGTTTCAAAGTTACAGCCTCCTCGATAGGAACTTAGAACAGAAATTCCCATTTTTGACATTATTTTTAACAAGCCACTATTCACTGATTTAATGTATCTTTTGATACAATCTTCATACTCAAAGTTACCGAATAATTTTTTTTCAAATCTTTGATATAGACAATCAAGTGCCAAATATGGATTTACAGTTGTTGCTCCTACGCCTAAAAGGGTTGCAAAAGAGTGTGTATCTAAAGCTTCTCCTGTTTGTACATTTATAGACACATACCCTCTTAATTTATTATTTATTAGGTAAGAATTAATAGCACCAACAGACAAGAGCATTGGAATAGGAAGTCTTTTTTCGGAAATATTTTTATCAGACAAAATTAATTGTTTAACTCCTTTTCTGACCTCAATTTCAGCTTCTTTTTGTATTCTTTCTAATGCAATTTCTAAATTTTCACTTTTTTCAAATGTACAATCTATTTCATAAGAGTTTTTGCCAAAATAATTTATAAATTTTTTGAGTTGAGAATTAGATAAAATAGGTGAGTCTAAAACATAGATATTATCCTTAGTAAGATTATCAAAATTTAATATATTTCCTAAGTTACCAAATCTCGTTTTTAAACTCATAACTTTATTTTCTCTCAAAGAGTCGATGGGTGGATTAGTAACTTGGCTAAAATTTTGTCTAAAAAAGTGATATAAGGGTCGATACTTATCTGAAAGTACAGCTAAGGGAGTATCATCACCCATTGAACCTGTTGCTTCTTTAGCATCTTCAGCCATTGGATGCAAAATAAGTTCTAAGTCCTCCAAGCTTATACCAAAAGCATGTTGTCTTTTCTTTAGATCACTACCTTTAAATAAAGCTTTTTCATTTGAAACTGTAATTTTTTTATCTAGATCAATTATTTGATTATTAAAATGTTTATATTCTTTTGCGAGATAATTTTTTATCTTTTCATTAGTAAATAATTTTCCTTTTTCAATTCTTACACCAATTATTTCTCCTGGTCCTAATCGCCCTTTGGCTAATATTTTTTTTTCATTTAATTTAATCATTCCTGTCTCAGAACCTGCAAACAAAAATTTATCTTTTGTGATAGTGTATCTAAGTGGTCTCAAACCATTTCTGTCATTAGCTGCTATTACCCACTCGTTATCAGTTCCTGCAATTGCTGCTGGTCCATCCCATGGTTCCATGGTGCTGTTTAAAAAATTAAATAGTTGTTGATGATCTTTTGATAAAACTTTACTTTTTTTTGACCATGCATCTGGGACCAACATAAGTTTAGCAAGTGGAGCAGGTTGTCCCGATATATTTAACAATTCAAATACATTATCTAGTGCTGCTGAGTCCGATGTTCCTGGTTGAATAACTGGTTTTAAATTCTCTATATCTTCAAATAAATTACTATCCATTTCTTGCTCATGGACTTTCATCCAATTTTTGTTTCCTCTAAAAGTGTTTATCTCACCATTATGTGCAATGGCACGGAAAGGTTGGGCTAAATCCCAACTTGGTGCGGTATTGGTCGAAAATCTTTGATGAAAAATAGCAAATCTGGAGACAAAACGTTCATCTTGTAAATCAATATAAAAATCAGATATCGACTCCGCTAAAAACATACCTTTGTAAATAATTGATTTTGAACTTAAAGAACAAATGTAAAATCCACTTAACGATTTTTTAATTGCTTCGTTTTCAATTTTTCTTCTTGTCTCATAAAGTTTTCTCTCTAGGTTTTTGCCACTTAATTCCTTTATGTTGTGTTTAAATAGAACCTGAGCAATTTCAGGTCTTGTTCTGTCTGCTTTCTCTCCCAATACTTGTGGATTTACAGGTACTTGTCTCCATCCATAAATACTAAAGTTACTTTTTGTTAATTCACTCTCAACAATAGTTCTGCATGTTTCCTGCGCATCAAAATTATTTCTTGGCAGAAAGATCATGCCAACACAAATTTCAGAGTTATCAAATTTGTGTCCAGTTATTTCAATTTTTTCTATGAAAAAATCTTTTGGAATTTCTAAATGTATACCCGCTCCATCACCTGTTTTTCCATCTGCATCCACAGCTCCTCTATGCCAAACAGCCTTTAAAGCTTGTATTCCATAATCAACAACTGCTCTCGATTTTTTTCCCTCTGTAGATGCAACTAAACCAACTCCACAAGCATCATGCTCCATATCTTTAGAATAAACATTACCCTTTTTAAGTAGATCTAAGTTTTTTTTATATCTTTCCATTAAGCTACTTTTTCTTGATTAATAGTTTTTTGCTTTAAAAATTTTTTAATATTTATAGCTGCATCACGTCCATCTTTAATGGCCCAAACAACTAGAGAAGCTCCTCTAATGATATCTCCTGCAGCAAATACACCAGGTAAATTTGTTTCCATGGTATCAAAATCTGTTTTAATTGTGCCCCATCTAGATACTTGAAGCTCTTTACTTTCAAAAAGTGTTGGTAAATCTTCAGGGTCAAAACCCAATGCTTTGATCACCATGTCAGACTTTATTTCAAACTCTGAATCTTTTTGAATTTCAGGTTTACGTCTACCAGTTTCATCTGGTTCTCCAAGTTTAATTTTATTTACTTTTAAGCTTTCAATTTTATTTTTTCCTAAAAATTCTTTAGGTGCTGTAAGCCATACAAACTCTACTCCCTCCTCCTCAGCATTAGCCACCTCTCTAGCTGATCCAGGCATATTTTCTTTATCTCTTCGGTATAGGCATTTTACTGATTTAGCATTTTGTCTTATTGCGGTCCTTACACAATCCATTGCGGTATCACCACCACCTATAACTACAATATTCTTTCCTTCTGCATTAAGTTTGCCGTTATCAAACAATTCAACTTTATCACCTAATCCTTTTTTATTGGATGCAGTAAGAAATTCCATAGCAGGAAAAATATTCTCCAAATCGTTTCCAGGTAAATCAATTTCTCGAGCTTTATAGACACCAGTTGCGATCAGAATTGCATCGTGTTTTTCTCTTAATTCCTCAAGAGTTGAGTCTTTTCCAACTTCAAAATTTTGTACAAATTTAATTCCACTTTCCTTTAAAAGTTTTGTTCTTCTTTCAACTACAAATTTTTCAAGCTTAAAGTTTGGTATGTCATATATTAAAAGTCCTCCAGGTCTATCGTATCTATCATATATTGTTACTTTATATCCTGAGGTTCTTAATTGTTCTGCACATGCTAAACCTGCTGGACCAGATCCGATTATTCCTACACTCTGATTAATTTCATTTTTTACTTTAATTGGTTTAATCCAACCATTCGCCCATGCGTTTTCTGTTATATATTTCTCAACAGAGCCTATTGTTACGGTTCCATGCCCTGATTGTTCAATCACACAATTCCCTTCGCATAATCTGTCTTGAGGACATATACGACCACAAACTTCTGGCATATTGTTTGTACTTTGAGATAATTCATAGGCCTCTTTAAGTCTTCCTTCTGCGGTTAATTTAAGCCAATCTGGAATATTGTTACTTAAAGGGCAATGAACTTGACAAAAAGGAACTCCACATTGAGAGCACCTACTTGATTGTTGGGTTGCTTTTTCGTTTATAAATTCATCATAGATCTCTTTAAAATCCTCTTTTCTAAGATCAATCTCTCTCTTAGGTGGATTTTGCTGACCTATATCAGTAAACTTTAACATTTTTTTTGACATAATTTTTACTTGTATATACTAAGAAAATTCAATTTTAACTAATATTTAGGACAGTTTTTATTACCTATTTTAAGTAAAAAAATCAATATTTATGTTGCTAATTCTTTTTTTGCATAGCACCTATTCCAACATCTTATCGCTTTATTTTAAATTTATATAAGCTACTTAAGAATCGTTAGATGCTTTCAAACTTTTTCGAATTAACTATTTTATCTGCAATTCAGGGAATTTCTGAATTTTTACCAGTAAGCTCATCTGCACATTTAATTTTAGCTAATGATATTTCAAATCTAGGGATTGGCTCAATTTATCTTGATACCGGAATGCACCTAGGTTCTCTGCTAGCTGTAATCTTTTATTTCAGGAATGATTTAAAAAAAATTACTAAAGATAAAAAATTATTGTACTTAATGATATTTGGTTCTTTGCCAACAATTTTTTTAGGTGCAATTTTATATATTACAGGATTAATAAACCTTTTAAGAAGTATAGAAATAATTGCATGGACAACTTTTCTATTTGCTATCTTGCTATGGGTTGCTGACAAATTTAAAGTTGAAAAAAAAATAGACGGGGATCTAAATATAATATCAATTTTGCTTATAGGCTTATTCCAAATGTTATCACTTATCCCGGGTGTAAGTAGATCAGGGATTGTAATCACAGCTGGTCGTTTTTTAAATTTTGATAGATTTGAGTCCTCAAAAATTTCGTTCTACTTATCTATACCTGCAATTGCGGGTGCAAGTTTTTTAACTTTAAAAGATTTAGGTTCATCAATTGTTGATAATAATATAATAATTTTACTTGGAATATGCTTTTCATTTATTTTTTCCTATCTTACGATTAAATATTTTTTAATTTATATAAAAAAATTTACTCTGTTTGCATTCATAATTTATAGAGTTATTTTATCTTTTATATTATTTTATATAATTTATATCTGAGATTTTTTTAGTTCAGGAATAATTTGGGAAAACAATACACCGGCAAGTATTAAACAACAGCCAATTATATTATTCAGATTTAATATCTGAGATAATATAATCCAAGCTGCAACTGCAGCAAAAACACCCTCGAGTGAAAATATTATAGCTGATGGCGTTGGTGAAATATTTTGTTGTGCATAAATTTGTAAAACAAATGCGATGCCACCTGATAAAACTCCTGCATATAATATCTGTATTTTTTGATCTAATATATTTGCTAAATTAAATTCCTCAAACATAAGTGCAGGAACTAGTGAACAGATCGAAACAATAAAAGTTTGTATTAAACCAACCAATATTGGAGCATCAAATTCTTCAACCATAATACCAATAAAAATAATATGTAGACTCCAGAAAAGGGCACAAATTAGTACAAGAGTATCCCCCAAGCGTACAGTCGCATCATGGAAATTTGTTAAAAGATATGCTCCTGAAATACATAAAAACACGGATGGCCAAACGCTCCAGTGAATTTTTTTTTTAAATAAAAAAAAAACAATGATTGGAACCATTGGCACATAAAAAATTGTGATGAATGCTGCATTAGCCACATCGGTAAAAAGAAGTGCTACTTGTTGAAGTAAAGAAGCTAAAAATAAAAAAATACCTATTGCGATAGATAAATAAATAAATCTGTTTCTATTTTTTGATAAGACTTCACGTGTTGTTTTTTTTTCTAAAAATAAGTAGAAAGGTATTAAAGCTAAAAATCCTACAAAAAATCTAGTAGCATTAAAAACATAAGGTCCGATTAGCTCCATACCTGTATCTTGAGCGATAAAAGTTGTTCCCCAAATAAATGTACAGAAAAAGGCAGCTATCATTGATTGAGGTTTTGTCATTTAGATTGCTAACCTGTATGCAAAATTTTTACCCAAATTTTCTTTAAGTTCATTATTAAATCTTGCTGCCTCAGCACCATCAATAATCCTATGATCGTAAGATAAAGATAAAGGTAGCATAATTCTCTCGTTAGATTTTCCTCCTAAGTGCGAATGAACTTTTCTCAACTTTCCAATCCCAAGAATGGCTACCTCGGGAAAATTAATTATAGGAGTAAAAAAGGAGCCTCCTATGCCACCAAGACTGGTTATAGTCATTGAGCCGCCATAAAAATCCTTTTTACCTATCTTAAGTTTTCTGCACTTATCACTTGTAGTTTTGAGTTCCTCAGCGATTTGATTAATATTTTTTTGATCCACATTTCTTATCTTTGGCACCATCAAACCATGCTCAGTATCAACAGCTATACCAATATGAAAATATTTTTTGATTGTCATTTTTCCATTTTCTATGTCATCAATTGAGCTATTAAAAGAAGGAAACTTTTTCAAAGTTGCAACTAAAGCTTTGGTTATAAAAGCAAGAGGTGTTATTTTCTTTTTTTCACCAGTATGCAAATCCTTAAGTGAATTTCTAAAATTTTCCATATCTGTAACATCTGCTTCATCATGGTTTGTTACATGAGGAATTGTATTCCATGCGTGCGAAAGGTGTACAGCAGCTATTTTTTTAACTCTTGGAATATCTTTGATTTCTATCTCACCAAAATCTGAATGGCTAAATTCTGTTTTGAACTCATTTTTACTTTGTGTATTTTTTTCTTGACCAACATGTTTAACAAATTTTTTAATATCCTCCTCAACTACTCTACCATCCCTTTGTGAACCTAATACTAAGTTGATATTAACTCCTAATTCTCTAGCAAACTTTCTGGCTTTTGGACTTGCTGGAACTCTTTTTTTTTCATTCATAATTTATAATTTGCTTGGAAAGGATCTTTTTGTATCAATATTATATTTTTTTATTGCGTCTTTGACTGGCTTAGATGAAATTAGTTGCTCATTTGACAGAACACTTAGTGCATATGTAACGATGTGTTCTTTATCAACCTCAAAGAATTTTCTCAAATTTTTTCTAGTATCACTTCTTCCAAAACCATCAGTTCCTAGCGAATAAAAACTATTTTTTACAAAAGGTCTTATTTGCTCTGAATGACTTCGCATATAATCGGAAGCTGCTAAGACAGGGCTATTTGACTGGCCCAAACATTGTTCTACATATGAAACTTTATTTTTTTCATCTGGATTTAAAAGATTGTATCTCTCAGTTTCCATACCATTTCTCGCAAGCTCATTAAAACTAGTTACACTCCAAATTTCACTATCAATTCCATATTCATTTTGCAGTATTTCAGCACCACTAATAATTTCTCTTAAAATTGCACCAGATCCAATTAGCTGAATTTTGATTTTTTTATTTTTATTAAATTCTTTAAACTTATACATGCCCTTTAAAATTCCCTCCTCACATCCTTTATCTTTTGGCATAGCAGGATGAGGATAATTTTCGTTCATAGTTGTAATGTAATAAAATATATTCTCTTTTTTTTCATGCATACGTCTAAGTCCTTCTCTAAAAATTACAGCAAGTTCGTAAGCAAATGTTGGATCATAAGAAATACAATTTGGTATAGTAGAGGCTAGAAGATGACTATGTCCATCCTGATGTTGTAATCCCTCGCCTGCCAAAGTAGTCCTACCTGAGGTGGCACCAATTAAAAAACCTCTAGCTTGACTATCGCCTGCTGCCCAAGCAAAGTCTCCAACTCTTTGAAAACCAAACATAGAGTAAAACAAGTATATTGGTATCATTTCAATATCATGATTTGTATAAGACGTTCCTGCAGCAATCCAAGATGCCATTGATCCTGCCTCGTTGATTCCTTCTTCTAGAACTTGACCTTTTTTATCTTCTCTATATGAACTTAATTGCTCAGAGTCTTCTGGTTCATATTTTTGTCCCTCATGAGCGTAAATTCCAATTTTTTGAAAAAAACCTTCCATACCAAATGTTCTAGCCTCGTCAGGTATAATTGGCACAAGTCTAGGTGCAACATTTTTATCTCTTAGAAGATTTGTTAATAATCTCACTAATGCCATTGTTGTTGACATCTCTTTTTTTCCTGTAGACTCTTTTAAAAAATCAAAAATATCTTTTTGAGGAGCTTTTATTTGCTTGGCATAAGTGGTTCTTTCTGGAATGAAGCCACCCAGTTTGATTCTACGATCTTTTAAATATTTAATTTCCTCAGAATTTTCATTAGGTCTAAAATATTGAATTTCCTCTACCTGCTTATTGGTTAGTGGAACGTCAAATCTATCTCTGTAATACATTAAATCTTCAACACCCATTTTTTTTTGCTGGTGCGTGGTATTAACACTTTCTCCTGTTTTTCCCATTCCATATCCCTTAATAGTTTTTGCAATAATTACTGTAGGTCTACCTTTATTTTTTGAAGCTTGATTATAAGCTGCGTAAACTTTATGTGGGTCGTGGCCTCCTCGGTTTAATCTCCATATATCCTTATCAGAAAGAGTGGATACCAGTTCTATTGTCTCAGGATATTTACCAAAAAATTTCTCTCTAACATATAAACCATTTCTCGCTTTAAAAGCTTGATATTCACCATCGACTGTTTCATTCATTATTTTTACTAGGTGTCCTGTTTTATCTTTTGCTAATAAAGGATCCCAATAAGAACCCCATATTACTTTAATCACATCCCAGCCTGCTCCTCTGAAAATACCCTCTAGCTCTTGGATAATTTTTCCATTTCCTCTTACTGGACCGTCCAATCTTTGAAGATTGCAATTAACAACAAAAATTAAATTATCTAAGTTTTCTCTTGCTGCTAATCCAATAGCTCCCATAGACTCTGGTTCATCCATTTCACCGTCACCAAGAAATGCCCATACTTTTCTACCCTCATCTTTTATAAGTCCTCTATTAATTAAGTATTTCATAAATCTAGCTTGGTAGATTGCTAACATAGGACCTATTCCCATAGAGACAGTCGGGAACTGCCAAAAATTTGGCATCAGCCAAGGATGTGGATATGAAGATAATCCACCTGGATTTACCTCTTGCCTAAAATTATCTAATTGCTTTTCGCTCAATCTTCCTTCTAAGAATGCTCTGGCATACATACCAGGAGCACTGTGACCTTGAAAATATATTAAGTCTCCTCCAAACTTATTATTCTTTGCTCTCCAAAAATGATTCATACCAACGTCATATAAAGTTGCAGCAGAGGCAAAAGTTCCAATGTGACCACCAAGTTCAGGAAATTTTTTATTTGCTCTCACAACCATTGCAGCAGCATTCCATCTAATTAAAGATCTTATCCTTCTTTCAATATTTTGATCACCAGGAGATTTGGTCTCTTTATCTGGAGATATAGTGTTTACATATGGTGTATTCCTTGAAAGTACTAAATCTGAACCTTGTCTATATGAATGCTCAATTAGTTGTTTTATTAAAAACTGAGCTCTTTTGCTTCCATCTGTTTCTAAAACAGAGGATAATGAATCTATCCATTCTTTTGTTTCGATTGGATCAATATCTCCATCTTTGACAACGTTTGAGATTCGATCCTCAGCAATTTTTATAGTTTCTTTTTGTATTTGTGGTTGGGGAATATCTTTTGTCTGTTTTTGAATTTCAGTTTCTTGAACATGTTTTATTTCTTTATCAATAGTTTTTTCTGCCTCTTCGATTAAATTTTTTGTACTTTTTGGAATTTCATCTGGTGATACTTTTCCATTTCCTTCAACTTCTAAAATTAAATCTCCTTTAGAAACCTTATCTCCTACTTTAACATTAATATTTGATATTTTACCTTCAACTGTTGAAGGAACCTCTACGCTAGATTTATCACTTTCAAGTGTGACCACTGGATCGTTTTTCTTTATACTCTCACCAGCTTTTACTATGACTTCAATTATTTCTACTTGTTCAAAATCACCTATATCTGGAACTTTTAACTGAATTGACATATTTAATTTTACCACATTTTAATCTTTTTTTGGACAACCTTAAACGAGATAAATTGTATATGTTTAAATTATTGATCAAAAAATTAAAAAAAATTAACGATAAAGATAGTTTAGATGCTAGGTATTGGATACAAATGGCATTATTAAACAAAAATTACTTATCAACTAAAAACTAATCTCTTTCAAGACACATAGCTATACCCATTCCTCCTCCAATACAAAGAGTAGCTAAACCTTTTTTTGAACTTCTTCTTTTCATCTCATGAAGCAAGGTTACTACTATTCTACAGCCAGATGCTCCAATTGGATGTCCTAAAGCAATTGCACCTCCATTTACGTTAACAATATTTTCAGGTATTTTTAATTCTTTAATTACGGCTAAACTCTGCGCAGCAAATGCCTCGTTTGACTCAATTAAATCTAAATCGTTGATTTTCCAATTCGCAATCTCAAGAGCTTTTTTTGATGCAGGAATTGGACCAGATCCCATGAGGGCTGGATCTACACCACAGGATGCCCATGAAACAATTTTACCAAGTGGTTCTAGATCTCTTTTTTCAGACTCGTTTCTTTTCATAATTAAAACTCCTGCCGCTCCATCATTTACACCTGAAGAATTACCAGGGGTTACTGTTCCATCTTTCTTAAATACTGGTTTAAGCTTAGTTAAATCTTGAAAAGTTATATTCGCTCTAGGATGTTCATCTTTAAAAGATTTATAACTTTCATTTTTAATAATCTCATCTTCAAACTTTTTTTTTTTAATAGCGTCTTGCACTTTTGATTGAGAATTTAATGCAAAATTGTCTTGCTCATCCCTTGTGATATTCCATTTTTCAGCAACATTCTCAGCTGTAACTCCCATATGATAATTATTAAATGCATCAATTAAACCATCTTTCATCATTAATTCCTTGTTACATCTAGACATGCTTTCTTGGCCACCAGCTATTATTACTTTTGATGTATCTAGTAATAAGGATTGATAGGCTAAGACTATTGCTCTTAGACCAGATCCACAAACCTGATTTACTATATAGGAAATTTTATCATATGGAATTTTTGCTCCTATCGCAGCTTGTCTTGCTGGATTCTGTCCAACATTACTACTCAAAACTTGACCCAGAATAACCTCGTCAATCTCGTCTGGCTTTATAGATGTTTGCTTTAAAATATCTGCAATAACAATCTTTCCTAAATCATGGGCTTCTTTATTTCCCCACATTCCATTAAATTTTCCTATTGCTGTTCTAGTGGCATTTACAATAACAACATCTTGAGAAGATTTTTGCATAAGAAACAATTATTATTTGATTTAAAATTACCTTAATAAATTATAAATATATAGTAAAAAAAATTTAAATTTGCGCCTGTAGCTCAACTGGATAGAGCGCTTGGCTACGGACCAGGAGGTTCTGGGTTCGACTCCTAGCAGGCGCACCAATTATTAAGGAGATTATGAAAGTATCTTTACAAAAATCCGTAGTTCTTTTCTTTTCAATTGTGTTTATAATATTAATTATTTTAACAATATTTCTATAAATTTTATTATGACTATAAAATTTGAACAACTAAGTTCTGCCTCAGGCTTTATGAAGCATAACGGAGGTCTTTTATTTAGAACAATTTCAGAAGATCAATATGAATTTAAAACAATCGTGACAGAAAATCATCTGAATAGAGTAAAAATAACTCATGGAGGTTATATAGCTTCAATAATAGATGCAGGACTTGGGACTGCAGCTAGTAGATGTGCGGGCAATGTCCCATGTGTTACAATATCTTTAGACATAAAATATATTGCACCATCAAAGGAAGGAGACGAAATTATTGGCTTTACAAAAATTTTAAAAAAAACTAAGACCATGGTTTTTCTTACATGTGATTTAAAATGTAATGATAAGATTATTGCTAATGCTTCGGGGGTTTGGAAAATTTATAAAAATAAATAGAAATGAGAACTTTTAGATCAATGATTCGGACTAGTTTTAGTCTATTTTTGTTCTATACACACAACAATATATAGTATTAAATTTTAATAAGACACAAATAGTAGAAATGAAAAAAAACAAATTAGTTGCTGTTCTTGGTCCTACAAATACAGGAAAAACCTATCTTGCAATTGAAACTATGCTCTCATTCGAAACCGGGATGATTGGTTTTCCATTAAGATTGTTAGCTAGAGAGGTATATGACAAAGTAATTAAAAAAGTAGATCCTAGTAAAGTGGCTTTAATAACAGGTGAAGAAAAGATCATACCAATTAACGCAAAATATTATTTATGCACAGTGGAGTCGATGCCAATCGATAAAAACTTAGAATTTGTTGGGATTGATGAAATTCAAATGTGTACTGATCATGAGAGAGGTCATATTTTTACTGATAGATTGTTAAATCTTAGAGGTGATAAAACAACTATGTTTATGGGATCATATTCCATGAAAAATATCATAAAAAAATTAGATGAGGATGTAGAATTTATTGATAGAAAGAGACTTTCAAAATTAACTTTTTCAGGTCATAAAAAAATTTCAAGAATTGAGAGAAAGAGTGCAATTATTGCTTTTTCTGCTGAAGAGGTTTATGCAATCGCAGAGCTAATAAGAAGGCAAAAGGGTGGAGCTGCTATAGTTATGGGATCTCTAAGCCCAAAGACGAGAAATTCGCAAGTTGAACTTTATCAATCTGGAGATGTTGATTTTTTAGTTGCAACAGATGCAATAGGTATGGGTATTAATATGGATTTAGATAATGTTTATTTTTCTAATCTTAAAAAATTTGATGGAAGAAAAATGAGAAGGTTAAACCTTGCGGAAATTGGCCAAATCGCTGGGAGAGCAGGACGGTACTTAAATGATGGATTGTTTGGAATAACTGGCGATTGTGGAGAAATTAGTGCTGAGGAAGTTGAGCTACTTGAAAATCATAAGTTTAATGAAATTCATACATTATACTGGCGTAATCCAAATTTAAATTTCAAGAATGGTAACGAATTAATAAAGTCTTTGGATGAAAGACCAAATAAGAGTTGGTTAAAAAGAATTTATGAATGTGAGGACGAGAAGGTACTTAAAACAATACTTAAAGATACTGAAAATCTCACAATTTTTAATGATGAAAATGAACTAAAGTTACTTTGGGAATGTTGCCAAATACCAGATTTTGCAAAAAAAAGTTATGGTAATCATTTAGAGGTTGTTGGAAAAGTTTTTAATTTTTTGAGAGAAAAACCAGGTAGAATTTCAAATCTTTTCATGAAACAACAACTTTCCCATCTAGATAAACTAGATGGCAATGTTGACTCAATATCTAACAGAATAGCAAATGTCAGAACTTGGTCATATATTTCAAATAAAATTAATTGGGTAGATAATCAAGATTACTGGATAGAGAGAACAAAAAATTTGGAAGATAAACTATCAGATAGATTGCACGAAGAGTTAACAAAAAGTTTTATAGATAAAAGAGCTAGTGTTTTAGCAAGAGGTTTAAAACAGGATATTTCTTTTGATACAAAAATATTAAGTGACGAAAAGGTAATGATTAATAATCAATACATTGGTCAATTGAAGGGATTGAAACTTGAATTAGATTATAAAATTGGGGCACTGGATACTGATATAAAATCATTGAAGAAAGCTGCAAGACAAAACGTTAGCCCAGAAATTTTAAAGAGAATAGATCAAATTATCAAGACTGGATTACTAGATTTAAGAAATGATTTTAAAATTTACTGGAATAATTCTCCTATAGCAAAACTATCTCAAGGTAGAGATTATTTAAATCCTGAAATTAATTTAATCATAGATGATATGATAGAAAATGAAGATCAAATAAAACTACTTGAATACTTAAACTCCTGGATAAACAATAAAATTAATCAAGAATTAAAAAATTTACTTGATCTAAAAAATATTAACGAAAAAAATTCTTCTATCAGAGCATTAGCATATCAAATTTATGAGAATAATGGTGTTGTAAAAAGAGATGATGTTAGAAATTTTTTAAAATTTTTAAAGCAAGATGAAAGAAAAATATTAAGAAAGTTAGGTGTAAAATTTGGAAGATACCATGTTTTTGTTCAAAACTTATTCAAACCTAACGTTGTAACATTAAGAATTTTATTGTGGAAAAACTTTCAACAAAAAAATTTTGACCTAGATCCACCTAAATTCGGCTTGAATTTTTTTGAAAGCGACAAGAATATTGACAGAAACTTTATGTTAATTTGTGGATTTGAAAAATTTGATAAGTTTTTTGTTAGAATAGATATTTTGGAAAGACTTTTTTTAAAGATTATTGATAATGAAAAAGAAATAAAATTGGTTGCTGAAATGCTCAATCTCCTCGGATGTAGTAAAGAAAGTTTCGTTAAATTAATCAATAAAATGGGTTATAAAACCTTTGATAAGAATAATGAGACTTTTTTTAAATATTTACCTAAAAGGGGCAAAAATGTAAATGTACCTTCGAGAAAAAATAAAGATAATCCTTTTAGTATCTTAAGTGAAATAAACTTTAAATGATGTTCGATTTTTTAAAAAAAAAAGAAAAAAAAGCTTCTAATGATGATAACAAGTTTATCATGTCTGCAGCATTATTAATACATGCAGCAAAAATTGATCAAAATTTTACTGAAAAAGAGAAAACGATAATTAAGAAAACTTTATTGGAAATAGGTGCAAAGGAACAAGAATTAGAAAATATATACAATGAAGCAGAGAAAATTGAAAATAATTCAAACCAAATTCTTGATTTTACAAGGGAGATTAAAAATTTAGACGAGGAATTTAAGGTAAAAATTACTGAGTCTTTATGGAGTATTATATATTCTGATGGTTTGTCTGATATGTATGAAGATAACTTTATGAGAAGACTTACAGGTCTGCTCTATTTAGATAAAAAAATAGTTGGAGATATCAAAGAGAGAATAAAAAATAAAAATAAATGACGTATTTAGTTAACGAGAAATGTATAAAATGTAAATTAATGGACTGTGTTGATGTATGTCCGGTTGATTGTTTTTACGAGGGAAAAAATATGCTTGTAATTAAGCCTGATGAGTGTATAGATTGTGGCGTTTGCGAGCCAGAGTGTCCTGTCGATGCTATTGTTCCAGATACTGCTGAAGGAAGTGAGAAGTGGCTGGAAATGAATACTAAGTACTCGGAAATTTGGCCAAACATAAGTGAAAAAAAAGATCCGCCGGCGGATCACAAAAAGTACGAGAATGAAGAAGATAAATTTAAAAAATATTTTAAAGAAAACCTTTAAAAAAAAAGTAGTCAAAAAGAAATCAACTAAAGTTAAAAAAGTAAAAAAAGTTTTAGTTAAAAAAACTAAAAGTTCTATAAAAGTTAAAAAATTAAAAAATCTCAAAAAAAAAAATATAGCTAAGATTAAAGAACCTGAGAAGAATGTAAGTTTAAGAATTTCAAAACAAAATGAATTAAAACCAGAGATCAAAAAAATTAAAAAACAAGAAACAGAAAAAAAAGTATTCAAACCAAAAGATTATGTAGTTTACCCTAAGCATGGAGTTGGACAGATTTTATCAATTAGTGCTAAAACTATCGGTGGCATTGAGGTACAATGCTATGACATCAAATTTGAAAAGGATAAGGCTGTTGGGCTTTTACCAATAAATAAGCAATCATTTTTAAGGCCGCTGTCTACTATCAACCAGGTTAATAAATGTATATCTATTTTAAAAAGTAAGCCCAAAATAAAGAGATCTATGTGGAGTAGAAGAGCACAAGAATATGAGCAAAAGATTACATCAGGAAAAATCTATGAATTGGCTGAGGTTGTGAGAGATTTAAATAAGGGTGATGATATAATGGTAGATCAATCATATAGTGAAAGACAACTTTTTGAAAAAGCTTATGAAAGAATGTCTTCTGAATTTCAAATAATATTAAATATTTCTTCAGAGGAAACGCAGAAAAAATTAAATAAAGCACTTAAAAGAAATTTAGAAAGTCAAACGCCGAAAATTGAAACTAAGCAAGCAGTTCCAACTGAAAGTACTGATAGTGATGATGTTTCGGTGGTAGAGGAAGAACAAGAATAAAAAAAAACGCTTCTCACACAAAAGTTATGAGAAGCGTTTTTATATAAGAAAACTATCTTCTTCTTCTTTTTTTAGCTTTCTTTTTAGCTTTTTTCTTAGCTTTTTTTCTTCTTTTAGCCATCTTTAGCTCCCTTTTTTTGTTTTGCGAAACAATTGATTCGCTATTAACTTTATTTTTATTTTTTTTATCTACATATGTCAAATATATAATGAATTACAAATTTGTAATTTAATTTGTAAAAAATTATTTTTAATTAATTTTTTTATTTAGTTAAATTAATAAGAGTTTATGCGATTAATAAACGGTTTTTAAATTAGAATTTAATATAAATTTTCAAATTTTTTTTTGTACATGTTAACAATTTTATATCTTTTAAGTTTCAATGTTGGTGTTAACATTCCATTTTCAATTGAAAATTTTTCGTTAATAACAAAATATTTTTTAATTTTTTCTATTTTTGTTAAGTTTTTATTTATTTTCTCTAATTCTTTTTCAAAATCTTTATCAAATGTGTGTTTTTTTTCCTCTGTTGGTACAATTAATGCAACTAAAAATGGTTTATTATCTCCATAAACAATAGCTTGATCTACAAAATCTGAATTTGTAATTTCTGTCTCAACTTTTGATGGAGAAATATTGTCACCACCAGGGGTGATTAAAATATCTTTTTTTCTGTCCGTTATGATTAAATAATCGTTTTCAAATTTGCCAATATCTCCTGTGTGTAACCAGCCATCTACTAAAATTTTTTTGGTTTCAATCTCATTGTTCCAATAACCCAACATTACATTTTCTCCTTTAACTAAAATTTCACCATCTTCGGCTATTTTTACTTGATTTTCATTAAATGGCGGACCTACAGTTTCTACTCTTATGTCATTTAAAGGATTACAACTTACCACTGGCGAGGTTTCGGTTAATCCATAACCTTGTAAAGTTGGTAAACCTATGGAATTCAAAAATAATCCTATATCCACATTTAAAGCACCTCCGCCAGAAACGAATGTTTTTAAAGATCCTCCAAATTGTTTCTTAATTTTTTTTCTAACTAAAACATCTAAAATTTTATTAAAAATATTGTCAATAAATCCAATTTTATTTTTTTTTATTTTTTTCAAACCTAAGTCTATTGTTTTTTTTATTAAAATTTTTTTGATACCTTTTGTTTTATTAAAATTTGAATTTATCTTTTGAAATAGATTTTGATAGAATCTAGGCACTGCTGTCATTATGTGTGGTTTACATTCGTTCATATTTTTAATTAGCTTATCTATACTTTCTGCATAAAAAATTTGAGCACCTAGTGAAATTTGTACAAATTGAACTGTATGCTCATATGAGTGCGAAAGAGGCAACCAAGTCAGAAAACGAGTTTTTTCTTGAATTAAAGTTGAGAGTAAATTTAAAGCTCCTGAGCAATTACTTAATATTCCTCCATGGCTTAACATTACACCTTTTGGATTTCCTTGGGTACCTGATGTATAAATTATACAAGCTGGATCTTTCCTTAATAATTCACAACTTGGTAAACTATTATAATCCAAATTAGATTTTTCTAAAATATCATCTAAGTATAAATAATCTTTATTATTAATTTCTTTGGATTTATCGAAACAGAAAATTTTTTTTATAAAATCCCTCTGACTAATAATTTTTCTTATTTTTTGGTATTGTTCATTATTTGAAAATAAAACTATGCTAGGCCTACAATCATCAATAATATATTCATAATCTTTTTCTATATATGTTGTGTACGCTGGCACAGTTATACCATTTGATAACATTATGGATAAGTCAGATATAAACCACTCTGGCCTATTTTCTGAGATCAATAAGCACCTATCACCTTTTTTAATATATTTTGATATTTCTGAGGAAAGATTGATTATTGCATTTTTTGTTTGTTCCCAAGAATAAGTTTTTTCTAAATTTTTTAAACTTGTTAAGAGTATCTCGTCTTTTTTTTGAGATTTAAATTTTTCAAAAAATAGTTCAACTAAATTATTTGTATTTTTTAATTCCATTTAACTTGGTGGGCGAAGAGAGAATCGAACTCTCACTTCTTGCGAAACACGATTTTGAGTCGTGCGCGTCTACCAGTTCCGCCATTCGCCCTTTAGTTTGCATAAGTTATTATATTAAAAATAAATAGTATAAGAACATAAATTGTAATAAAACGAAAAAATGTACAAAAAACTCTATTTAAAATCTTTAGAACTAGCTGCACACAAAAGTTCTGAATTCTATTTAGCTTTAGTATCCTTTATAGAGAGTTCTTTTTTTCCTATACCTCCTGATGTGATGATTGTTCCTATGGTGATGGCAAGAAAAGATAGATTTATTAGAATTTTTTTAAATGCAACTATTTTTTCTGTATTGGGGGGAATATTTGGATATTTTATTGGATTTATCTTTTCAGACCTAGCAATGTCAGTTGTCGAATTTTATAATTATGAAGACAAAGTAAGTAATCTAAAAGCAAAATTATCTGAAGGAAGTGGTTTATATATTTGGTTAATAACACTTTTTCTTGCAGGTTTCACACCTCTTCCATTTAAAGTTTTTACAATAACAAGCGGTTTAATAAGTTTTAATATTTTTATTTTTATAATTATTTGTTTGATTTCAAGGGGTTTGAGGTTTTTTATAGTCTCTTATTTTACTTTTAGGTTTGGAGAACCTTTTGTTAACTTTATAGAAAAAAAAGGTGCATTATGGTCCACAGTTGTTGGCTTACTTTTGATACCTTTATTTATACTAATTTATTTTATAATAAAATAAGATGAGTTTTAAATTAAAAGAAAATTTACAGCATTATATTTTATTTTTTAGCTTATTTGCGATCTTATTTGCTTATTATGTAGAATTTGTTTTAGGTCATAAACCATGCAACTTGTGTCTTTTAGAAAGAATTCCCTACATCTTAGCAATTTTAATAATTATTTTATCCTCAATTTTTAAAAATTTAAAAAAATTATCCTTTTTAATGCTTGGAATTATTTTCTTACTTGCTACTTTTTTATCTATTTACCATGTGGGTATTGAGCAGGGAATAATTAGTGAGTCAGCGTTATGCAAGGCTCAGTCAGGATTAAACATCTTAGACAAAGAACAATTATTACAAGAATTAGAAAAAAGTAATATTAGTTGTAAAAACGTTACTTTTACAATATTGGGTTTATCACTTGCTACAATAAATACATTTGTATCCTTATTTTTTTCACTTATAACAATGAGAAAATTTTATATTTATGAAAAAAAGTAATAAAAAAAAAATTGAAGAATTTATTAGAGTCGATCACGCAGGCGAAAGAGGGGCAATTAAAATCTATGAGGGCCAGCTTTTAGCGCTAAATACATTAGTAAAAGATGATGAGATGAAAAAAACTATAGAGGAAATGAGAGAGCATGAGAGAGAGCATGCAAATTATTTTGAAAATGAAATAAAAAAAAGAGGAATAAGGCCTACCAAATTTTTACCTTTGTGGGATTTGCTTGGGGTGGGGCTTGGTTTTGGATCAACTATACTTGGTAAGAAAGCTGCAATGTTGTGTACAGCCTCAGTTGAAGAAGTCATAGACGAACATTATCAAAATCAAATTGATCAAATTGAAAACGATGAAAAAGAATTAAAAAAGAAAATTATTAAATTTAGAGAAGATGAATTACATCATAAAGATATTGCATATGAACAAGGAGCTACAAAAGATGGACTTTACTCCTTATTTGATAAAATAATAAAAACTGGCTCAAGAATAGCAATAAATATATCTGAAAAAATTTAATTAAGGCTCAAGTTCTACGTCCCAATATAAATAATCAATCCATGTTTTATGTAAAAAGTTTGGTGGGAAATTTCTACCGTTCTTGTGAAGATCCTCGGTAGTTGGTTGATAAGGCTTTTGATTTAGTGTCATTCCAGATTTTTGTAAAAGTCTACCTCCTTTTTTAACATTACAACCCGAACAAGCAGTTACAACGTTATCCCAATCTGTTTTACCACCTTTAGATCGTGGCAATAAATGATCAAATGTTAAATCTTTTTTACTACCGCAGTACTGGCAACTAAACTTGTCTCTTAAAAAAACATTAAATCTAGTAAAATTTGGATTTGATAATGGTTTTATATAACTCTTTAATGCAATAACACTTGGTAATTTCATGCTAAATGATGGACTGTGAACAGTTCGATCATAATAATTAACTATTGAAACTCTATCTAAAAAAACTGATTTAACAGAATCTTGCCAACTCCATAAGGATAATGGATAATAACTCAGTGGTCTGTAGTCAGCGTTAAGGACCAAAGCTGGACAGTTTTCAAGAGAAGTGCTCTGATTAATTATTGTCATAATAACAGATTAGCGTAAAAAAAAATAATAATCAACATTTTGAAATAAAATTAAAGTTTTATTTTATTTCCAAATTTTTTTTAATAAAATGTAAAGCTAAACTTGATGCCTCGATTGGAATATGATGTCCACAATTCTTAATAATTTTAGTATTGACGCTCACATTATTTCTTATCAAAAAATCTTTCGCTTCAAGAATATTTGACACAGGTACAACTTCATCTGCGTCACCATGGATAAGTAAAGTCTCAGGACCATTTTTTTTTCTTCTTTCTAGATCGTCTTTATCAATTATTTTTCCAGAAAAACCAACCACACAATTAAATTTTTCTATATTCGTCAGAGCAATATTAATTGCCATCATGCATCCTTGACTAAAACCACATAAAACAATTTTTGATGATAAAATATTATAATTTTTTTTTACTTGTTCTATAAATTTATTTAAAATAACCTCTGCTTTTACCGCTTCAGCTGTAATATATTTTTCGTCATCTATACTTAAATCGAACCATTGATATCCAGAGGGATTAATAGAACATCTTTGATGACCATTGGGGCACAAAAATATTGTATTATTTAAAAATCTTTTCCAATTTAAAGTCAGCATGCTGATATCTGTTCCGTCTCCACCATAACCATGAAGCAAAATTACAGCATTATCTATTTTTCCATTATTATCTGGCTCAATAATTTTTGTTTCTAGGCAAAATGTCATAAATTTAATTATTATGTTTGTTTATTAAAAAAATATATATATATCAAACGATGGTTTCAGAAATATTAGTAAAAGTTTTTGCTGTAGCACTTTTAATCGCTGTCGCGATTGTCTTAATACTTGGCATAGGTACATTGTTCAAAGGTGGCTCAACAAGTAAAAAATACTCTAATAAACTAATGCAACTAAGGGTTCTATTACAATTTATCGCGATTATTGTTTTGGTCGGACTAGCTTATTTTTTTAAAGACTAATTATATTTAGAAAGCCAATTTATAAATTTCTCATCACTAAAATCTATCGATCCAACAATTCTTGCAAACTCTTCACCTTCCTTATTTACTATTATAGTAGTTGGCAACCCCCTTAAAGAAAAAGTTTTTGCAAGTTTAATAGTGTTGTCAAAATATAATTCTAAATTTTTGATGTTTAGCTCAGAAAAAAAATCTACTGATTTTTCTATTTTTTCTTGACCTACATTTATTGGTATCACTTTTAAATTATTAAGTATTTTTAAATTCTGAAGTTTATCTAATGATGGCATCTCTTCTCTGCATGGAGCACACCAAGTTGCCCAAAAATTTATTACAACTAATTTATTTTTGAAATCCTTTAAATTTATTATTTTATCATTTACATCCGTAAAAGTTACATTCTCAAGTTTCTTATTCTGCTTATGAATTAACAAATTTTTAATATCTGTTTCATCTGCAAATGAAATAACTGTTGATATTAAATAAATAAGTACTAAAAAAAATTTATAGCTTAATAATTTCATTCTAAAATGTATAGTTACATATCATGAGTAAAAATAAAAACAATAAACCAGTTTGGAGCACTAGAATAAATCAAAAGGCTACCTCTACATTTCAAAAAGTAGGCTCATCTTTAAATGTAGATAAAAGACTTTTTAGAGAAGATATAACCGCATCTATTGCTCATGTTGAAATGTTGGAAAAGCAAAAAATTATTACAGTAGCTGTTAAAAATAAAATTATTTGGGGTTTAAAGAAAATTTTGAATGAAATAATAAAAAAAAAATTTTCTTTTGATGAAAGAAATGAAGATATTCATATGAGCATAGAAAAAAGGCTTTTCGAGATTTTAGGTGAGGATGCAGGTTTCATACATACCGCTAGATCTAGAAACGACCAAGTTCTTACTGATTTAAAAATATGGTTGAGAAAATCTACTTATGAAATTATCGATGACCTGAACAAAACAATGAAAATTTTTTTAAAATGTGCAGAAAAAAATATTCATACAATTATGCCTGGATTAACTCATTTAAAAAATGCTCAACCAATATCTTTTGGGCATTATCTAGTCGCGTATATAGAAATGTTTTTAAGAGATAAAAAAAGATTTAAGAATAACCTAGAAAATCTATATGAAAATCCTTTAGGTGTTGCTGCATTCTCAGGTACATCATTTAATATAGATAGATTTTATACAACAAAAAAACTCAAATTTAATAAACCTACAGGAAACTCAATTGATACAGTATCTGATAGAGATTTTGTTTGTGACTTTCTTTATTCAGTTTCATTATGCTCGATTCACATATCAAGATTTTCAGAAGAATTTATCATTTGGAACTCTGATGCTTTTAATATGATCAGTTTAAATGATAAAATAGTTACCGGATCCTCTATAATGCCTCAAAAAAGAAATCCAGATCCACTTGAATATTTAAGAGGCAAATCTGGGAGTGTAATAGGAAACTTGCTATCTATGCAAACTATTTTAAAAGGTTTGCCTTTATCATATTTTAAAGATTTGCAGGATGACAAAAAACTAGTTTTTGACTCCTTTGATCATTTAAAGAATTGTCTTAAAATTTTGAGGGATGTTCTTATTAATTTTAGTCCGAATAAAAAAAGAATGCTAGAATTTTCGGAAGTTGGACACACAACAGCGACAGATCTTGCAGATTATATTGTAAGAGATCTTAAATATCCTTTTCGAAAAGCCTATTCAATTACAGCTAAGATAGTTAATCTTGCTGAGAAAAAAAAGAAAAGAATAAGTGAGATGTCATTAGATGAAATAAGAAGTATTGATAAAAAAATAGGTACAGAAGTACTTAATGTAATAAAAGTTAACAATTCTGTAAAATCCAAAAATTCTTATGGAGGAACTTCTTTTGACAATGTAAAGAAAATGATAAAGAAGTATAAAAAACAAATAAATGACTAAAAAAATTATATTAATATTATTTTGCTCAGTTTTTATATTTTCTTGCGGGAAAAAAGGAGATCCAGAGTATAAAGAGACTAAAAGAATTGAAACTCAATCAATAACTTAATGAGATATAATAAACATCGCCTTTTTATTGAAAAAGTGAATGCTCAATCAATTGCTAAGAAGATTGATACGCCTTTTTATTGTTATTCTTTTAATAAATTAAAAACCAATATTAATAATTTTAAAAAAAATTTTAATAAAATTGATCCATTGATATGTTTTTCTGTAAAATCAAATAATAATTTGTATATTTTAAGAATAATTAAAAAATTTGGTCTTGGTGCAGATGTTGTCTCAAAAGGAGAATTATTAAGAGCTCTTAAAGCTGGAATAAGTCCAAATAAAATAGTTTTTTCTGGTGTTGGCAAAACTAAAGAAGAGATTAACTTTGCCATTGATAAAAAAATATTACTCATCAATGCTGAATCAGAGGATGAGATAAATGTAATAAATAAAATTGCTATAAAGAAAAAAAAAAAGGTAAATGTAGGTTTAAGATTAAACCCAAATATTGACGCTAAAACCTTAAAAAAAATTTCCACAGGAAGAAATGAGGACAAATTTGGAGTTCCTGAAAAGATATTTCTTAAAATTATTAAAAAGTTTAATAGCTCCTCTACAATAAATATTAGGTGCTTAAGTGTGCATATTGGGAGTCAAATTTTAGATCATAAACCATATCTAAGAATGATAAGAGTTATTGAAAATATAATTAAAAAATCAAAAAATAAATTTGACTATATTGATTTAGGTGGAGGAATGGGAATTGATTATGGTTTAAACTCAAAAAAACTTAATTATAAAAAATACAGTTCTTCAATAGAGAGACTTTTAAAAAAATACAAAGTAAAATTTATTTTTGAACCAGGTAGATCGATCATTGGAGATACTGCATATCTTATAACAAAAGTTATTTATGTTAAGTCTTCAACGAAAAAAAATTTTATAATTCTCGACTCAGCAATGAATGACTTTATGAGGCCAGCTCTTTATGGTTCATTGCACAGAATAATACCAACTGTTAAAAATAATAAAATTTTAAAAAAAGTACATGATTTTGTGGGGCCTATATGTGAAACAACTGATCGTTTTCTTACTTTAAAAAAATATCAACAATTAAAAGAAAATGATACTTTGGCTATATGTGATGTTGGAGCATATGGTATTGTATTAGCATCAAATTATAATTTAAGACCAAAGCCAGCTGAAGTATTAATAAACAATTCAAGTCTAAAAATAATTTCAAAAAGAGAAAATATAAACAAAATAATCTAAATTTTAATTAATGATTAGAAATATACTTTTCTTAATTTTTTTTTATATTGGTATTATTTCAATTTGTATTTTTTATTTGCCTACATTTTTACTTCCTCACAAAATTACTCTTACAGGCGGGAAACTGATGGGTTACTGGTCAAAATTTTGTTTGAATTTATTTTTATCTACAAATGTTGTGATTAAGGGAAGAGAAAATATCATTAATAACGAAAAATTTTTTATTGTTTGTTCTCATCAATCAATGTTTGAAACTTTTTTCTTGCAAACAATATTTAATTCACCTGTTTTTATTTTAAAAAAAGAATTAATGAATATTCCAATTTTTGGTTGGTATCTGAAAAAAATTAAATCAATCTCAATTGATAGGAATAAAATTACTAAAGAAAATTTAGATTTTTATGAAAAGATAAAGCTTTCTTACCAAAAATCTAATCGTCCTATTATAATTTTTCCACAAGCAACTAGAGTAAATCCTGATGATAGGAGTGATTTTAAAAAAGGTGCATCAAGAATCTATAAAGAATTAAAAATAAAATGCCAACCAGTAGCAATTAATTCTGGTTTAGTTTGGCCCAAAAATGGTCCACTTAAAGCAAATAAAAAATTGACTGTATCAATTCTTGAACCAATCAATCCAAATTTAGATGAAAAAAACTTTCTCGAATTAGTTCAAAAAAGAATATACGAGGAATTAGACAATTTAAATTAACCCTTCATTGGCATTACAACATAGATACTGTCAAAATCAGAGGGGTCTTTGATTAACGCTGGAGATCCGGAGTCGTTTAAAAATATTTCTATTTTTTCACCATCAAGCTGGGAAGCAATGTCAATTAGATATCTTGAATTAAAACTTATATCTAGCTCATGATCAAATTTTGCATTCAATGTTTCTTTTCCATCTCCACTACTTGCGTTATTAACTGATAAATTTAATTTATCTTTTTCAAGACTAAATTTAACTCCATCTTTTTTATCGAGAGAAACTGATGCAACTCTATCAACTGAACTTAAAAATAATTGCAAATCTATATCTAATTTTTTTTTATTATTTTTTGGGATAACTTGAATATAGTTTGGAAATTTTCCATCAATAAGCTTCGATATTAAGAGACTATTTTCTAGCTGAATTTTTATCTTTGATTTTTGACAACTAACTTTGATATCTCCGTCATAATTCTCTAACAATGCACAAAGTTGGAAAATTGTTTTTTTTGGCATAATTATAGGTTCAAAGGAAATTTTATCTTTTAGTAATAATTTTGAAATGGACATCCTATGACTATCTGTAGCTGCGGCTGTCAAATAGTGTTTATCATCTACCTGGGTTTGATGAAAATAAATCCCACTTAAATAATGCCTTGTCTCATCCGTTGAAATTGAGAACTTACATTTACTCAACAATTTAAGGAATTGTTTGGACTTTAGTACAAACTCATTCTCGGTGAAATTTTCTTCCATCAGTGGAAATTCATCTGCGCTCATACAATTTAGGTTGAAAACAGATTTTTCGGATTCAAGTTGAATTTTATTTTCAGTTGTGAGGTTGAAATTGATTTTTTTTCCAGAGGAAAATTTTCTAATAATATCGTACAAAGTTGATGAAGTCGTTGTAGTCTTACCTTCCTCTATTACCTCAACATCGTTAATTTCATTAATAAATATTAAATCTAAATCTGTGGCGGTTATTTTAAGTTTTGAATTATATGCCTCTAATAAAATGTTAGATAATATTGGTAGTGTGCTTCGTTTTTCTATTACTCCTTGGCAGAAACCCAATGATTGTTGTAGGTCTTTCTGGTTAACGCTGAACTTCATTTGAATTATTATATAATATTTGATTTTTCAAAGTATCAATATTGGCACACAGCTCAGTGTCATTTTTTTTTAGATTTTCAATTGTTTTAATTGAGTGAATGACAGTTGTATGATCTCTATTAGAAAACTCTCTGCCAATTTCGGGTAGAGATTTTGAGGTAAGTATTTTTGTTAAATAAATAGCTGTTTGTCTTGGTCTTACAAGATATCTTGATCTTCTAGAGGATAACATTTCATTTTTTGATATTTTAAAAAATTTACAAACTAATGATTGGATCATATCCACTGATACTTTATTTTCAGGTAAATTTAATAGATCCTTAAGAATAATTTTAGTTTCAGATAGATTAGGAGTTTTGTTATAAATTCTGGAAAATGAAACTACGCGATTTAAAGCTCCTACTAACTCCCTAATACTATTTTTAATCTCTGAACTAATAAATTTTTGTATTTCTTCAGAAATATTTATCTGGTCAGAGTAATATTTTTTTAATTCTTCTGACTTGACCTGAACAATCTTGTATCTCAACTCAAAATCAGGCTGCTGAATATCTATTACTAAACCTCCAGAAAATCTGGATTTAATCCGTTCTTGAATTTTATAAAGTTTATTAGGAGGTCTATCACCAGAAATAATGATTTGAGAACCTTTTTCTAATAAAGAGTTAAAAGTGTGAAAAAACTCCTCCTGTAAGGTTTCTTTTCCATTCATAAATTGAATATCATCAATTAAAAAAACATCCGCATTACGAAAATATTCTTTAAATTTAACCATATCGTTTGATTTTATAGATTTTACGAATTGATACATAAATCTCTCTGCAGAAATAAACATGACTTTTTGAGTATCTTTTAAAGATAATCCAATAGAATTGAGTAAATGTGTTTTGCCCATTCCAACCCCACCATAAATGTATAACGGATTATAATGAGATGTTTTTTCTGAAACTTTTTTTGAGGCTTCAAAAGCGATTTTATTGCTAGAACCTATTATAAAGTTATCAAAATTTTTATTTGGATCTATTCTATTATACTGAAAAAAGAAGTCTTTTATAAAAGATACTTTATTATTTGGTGAAACTGCTTTTTTCTCATTTTTATTTTCATAATTTTTTTCGTCAGTATTATTATCAACCACGGAGATTTCTATTCTTCCGATTTCTCTCTTATGCGACTTTACTATTTGTAATATTTGATCAAGATATCTGGATGTGATCCAATCTCTTAAAAATCGAGTTGAAACATTTAATAAAATATAATTACTAAACTCTCCTGAGAAGTTTATTTTTCTTAACCAACTGTCAAATATATCTTTACCAAATTTATTTTTCATTTCGAGCTGGATCTTTTCCCAGTCGATTTTTTGAATTTCGTTTTTATTTAAAGTATTTTTATTTTCCATGAAATGTTAAGTGAAATTCACTAAAGACCTTTTGAAAAAATTTATCAAGAAATATTTTAAATTTTATAAAAAAAAATAAAATCTCCGAGTGTATTTTTAATTTTAAAATTAAATTAAAAATAGAAAAAATTTATTTAAACTCTTAGGCGAAGTTAATTTTTAAATATATTTTTTTTTATAAATGAAAATTTAAAAAAAATTACAAGATCTAGTTAATTTTAAAAAATGATATCTTTTATTTAGTGCAAATCTTAAGTTGCAGCGAAATAACAATCGCGAGTTGATTAAAGAGAATTAATTTTTTTGGTTAGTCTTGACAGGTTTCTTGAGGCATTTCCTTTTTTAATTACCCCTGTCTTAGCAATTTTCATCAATTCTGAGTTTAGTTTAGGCAAATAAGATAGAGCATCTTTTTTGTTTTTTTTCTCAATAAGAATATTCATTTTTTTTATCGCATTTTTAAATCTACTCTTACGAGACTTATTAATAAGAGTTTCTCTTGAATTTTTTCTTATGGTTTTAATTGCAGATTTTGTATTTGCCATTTTGCAGGAGATATAACTTCTCTAAGGTTTATGGTCAACCAATTAATTTCAAATTTTTTGACAAATATTGCAATAAAAACTTGATCTATTTGAAATCACTTTTTTTTTTATAATTCCATCACATTTTTTTGAAAGGCAATGCATTCCCTCTCTATCGTAAACTTGGAAATACTTTTGAAATGATCCTATTTTTCCATTTGAATTTTTAAAATTTTGAATTGAAGATCCTCCTTTTTTAATCGCTTTTTTTAGTACTTTTTTGGAAAAAAAAATGATTTTTTTATAGTCACGCAGATTTAATTTTGCAGATTTTCTTTCAGGATTTATTTTAGCCAAAAATAAAATTTCACTAGCGTAAATATTTCCAATTCCTGAGACAAATTTTTGATCAAGAAGATAATTTTTAATATTTTTACTTTTATTGCTTAATTTTTTTTTTAAATATGTTTGATTAAATTTTTTATTGAATGGTTCAGGCCCATAATTTGATATGAACTCATCTAATTTATACTTACTTTTAAGTAATAAAAAATAACCAAATCGTCTGGGGTCGTTATAAATTATTTTAAATTTATCAAATGAAATATGAATGTGATTATGTTTTTCTGGCAAATTTGGTGATTGATAAAAACTTAGATTGGTAAGAAATTTTTGCTTATTTTTATCAACAACATGTAAAGTTCCTGACATGCCTAGATGAATTAACCAATAATAACTATTATCTAATTTAATTATTAAGTACTTAGAAAATCTAGATATATTCTCTACTACAGAATTTTTAACTATATTTGAAAAATTGTGATCCAATTTAAATCTTAAATTTCTATTTTTTATAATAATTTTTTTAACCTTTTTATGCCTGATCTTTTTTGACAGGGACTGTTTGACTATTTCTACTTCTGGCAATTCTGGCATTTATTACTATATTATTATTTATAAAAATAAATAAATACAATGAAACAATTTTTACAAAACCAAAAAAATCTAGTCCAAAATGTCTTTAATGATGTTTACGATAAATATGATCTCATGAACGATTTTATGTCATTAGGGATACATAGACTTTGGAAAAAGGATTTAATAATGATGATGTCACCTTATACTAATAAAAAATTGATTGATGTAGGATGTGGGACTGGTGATATCGGGAAATTATTTTTAAATACAGTTAAATTTAAAGGCAGTGTTTATAATGTTGACCCTAACAAAAAAATGTTAGACCAAGGGAAGAAAAGATTTAAAAATGTAGATAATATTTCTTGGCACATAGGAAACGCTGAAAATTTAAAATTCAAGTCCAATTTTTTTGATTATTACACAATAAGTTTCGGCCTTAGAAATACAAAAGATATAGGCAAATCTTTAAAAGAGGCATATAGAGTTTTAAAGCCTGGGGGACGTTTCTTATGTTTGGAATTCTCAAAAATATCGAATTCTAACTTAAATTTCTTGTATAAGAATTATTCAAAAATAATTCCAAAAGTTGGGAAGTTTATAGTAGGCAAAAGTGAGCCTTATGAATATCTTATAAAAAGTATAGATAAATTCATAAATCAAAATCAGCTTGTTGAGTTAATGAATAAAAATGGTTTTGAAAATTGTAAATATAGAGATTTAAGTGGTGGAATAGTGTCTATTCATTCAGGCTGGAAGGTTTAATGTTAAAAAAGATTTTTATTCTATTTAAAATTGCAAGAAAGTTAGCACTATCTGATGCTATTAAAGTAATATCTAAAATTCATAAACCTCCTGTTGTAGTACAAATTTTAGTAAATATTTTTTCTTTTAGTCTTACTAAAAAAGATTATGAGCTTAAAAATTTGGACGATGAGGAAAAACTATGTAAGTCCATAGAGGGAATGGGAACAACATTTATTAAATTAGGTCAGTTCCTAGCAACCAGACCGGATATAATTGGGGAAAAGCTATCTAGACAACTTGAAAAATTACAGGACAGAGTCCCACCTTTTTCTAATGACGAAGCAAAAGATATTTTAAAAGATGAGCTTGGAGAAGAGGTGTATAACTCAATTTTAAATTTTAGTGAGCCGATCGCAGCAGCATCAATAGCGCAAGTACACAAAGCGCAATTTAATGATGATGGAACAATAAAAGATATAGCGATTAAAATTCTAAGACCAGATATTAAAAAGAAATTTAACGAAGAAATAGATGCCTTAATGCTTCTAGCTTACTTAATTGAAAATATAGCTACTAAAACTAGAAGATTAAAATTAATGGAGGTAGTTTTTTTATTAAAAGAAATTACTAATCATGAGATGGATTTAAGGTTTGAGGCAGCCGCGGCAAACGAATTTTCCGAAAATACAACAAATGATGTTGGATTTTTTGTACCAAAAATTTATTGGAATTTTACAAGTGAAAAAGTGTTAACTTTAGACTGGGTTGAGGGGCAATCAATTCGTGAGAAAGATATTTTAATTGAAAAAGGCATTAATGTTAAAAATGTTGCAACAGATATTATTCAACACTTTTTAAGACACGCTGTTAGGGATGGTTTTTTTCATGCCGATATGCATCAAGGAAATTTACTTATTGATAATAGTGGGAGAATTGTAACAATCGACTTTGGTATTATGGGTCGATTAGATAAGCTTAATAGAAAATTTTTAGCAGAAATTTTATACGGATTTATTTTAAGAGATTATAAAAAAGTTGCAGATGTTCATATAGTTGCTGGCCTAGTACCAAAAAACGTTAACGTAGATGAACTCGCTCAAGCTCTTAGATCCATAGGAGAACCGATTTTTGGCCAATCAGTTAAAGATATTTCGGGAGGAAAATTACTTAAACAGTTATTTGACATTACTGAAAAATTTAACATGCAAACGCAACCCCAATTATTATTACTTCAAAAAACAATGGTTGTTGTTGAAGGAGTTGCAAGAAAATTAAACCCTGAAACAAATATTTGGGAAACTTCAAAGCCTGTGCTTGAAAAATGGCTCAAAGAAACTAAGGATCCAATTTCAAATTTAACTGAGACCTTGAAAGACTCAACTGAAGTCCTCAAAAGATTGCCAGAGTTACCTCAAATAATGGATAAAGCAAATCAGGCTCTTACTTTTTTAGCTAGTGGACAAATACCTCAAAACTCAAATTCTTATTCGGCTCTTAAAGATAAAGAAATGGAAATGAAATCTTTTAGAAACCAAAGTATTATTGGATTATTATTGCTTGTATTTTTTGGTTACTTAGTATTTTAATTTCACAATGAATTTTTTAGATAGAAAAAAAATATTACTTATTATCTGTGGTGGTATTGCTGCTTATAAAGCTTTAGATGTAATAAGATTAATAAAAAAAAATGGTGCACAGGTAAAAACCATACTTACGGAAAATGCTAAAAAATTCGTGACACCATTATCCGTTGTCTCTCTTTCTCAAGAAAAGGTTTATACCCAACTTTTTGATCATGAGAATGAAGCAGAAATGGATCATATATCACTTTCTAGATGGGCTGATTTGATATTAATTGCACCTGCTACAGCTAATACAATTTCAAAATTAAGTTACGGACTTGCGGATGATCTTGCTACAACTGTGACACTAGCATCAAATAAGAAAATTTTTTTAGCGCCTGCAATGAATGTAAGAATGTGGGAACATAAATCCAATAAAGATAATATTCAAAAGTTAAAAACTTTTGGTTATGAAATGATTGGACCAAATATTGGTGATATGGCTTGTGGAGAATACGGCGAAGGTAAAATGTCAGAGCCAACTGAAATTCTTAATTACTTAAATCAGTATTTCAAAAAATTGAATAATGTTAATAAAAAAAGGGCTATCGTAACTGCTGGTCCTACTCAGGAATTTATAGATCCTGTAAGATATATTACAAATAGATCAAGTGGCAAACAAGGCTTTGAAATAGCAAATTCTTTAAACAGAAACGGATTTGATACTACATTAATATCAGGACCTTCAAATCAAATAGCAGATCCTAATATTAAGTTAATAAAGGTAAAAACCGCAGAAGAAATGTATGAAGAAACATTAAATAATTTACCTGCAGATGTAGCAGTATTTTCTGCAGCCGTTGGTGATTGGAAGATTAAAAACTATAATAAAAATAAGATTAAAAAAAAGGATAACCTTGTACTTAATTTAGAAAAAAATATTGATATTTTAAATAATGTATCAAATCATAATTCATTGAGACCAAAACTTGTAATTGGTTTTGCTGCTGAAACAATGAATTTAAAATTAAATGCAAAGAATAAATTAACAGAGAAAAACTGTGACTGGATAATAGCAAATGATATATCAAAGAAAGATATTGGCTTCGAGTCGGACGAAAACTCCGTTTCAATTTTCTATAAAAATCAAGACTTTGAGGAAATAAAAAAAACAAGTAAAAGTAATCTCGCTGACAAGATTGTGGAGAGAATTATAAATCACCTGAATTAATTATGATTAAAGTTTTAATTAAAAAACTTAGTCATAAAGCTCAAATACCAATCTATAAAACTGAAGGATCTTCAGGAATGGATTTGATGGCTCTTACAGAAGATAAAATTGTGATTAAGCCAAATAAATCTGCGTTAGTCCCAACTGGATTATCTGTAGCAATACCAGATGATACTGAAATTCAAATTAGGCCTAGATCAGGTTTAGCAGCAAAATCTAGTATTTCAGTTCTCAATACGCCAGGAACAATAGACAGTGATTATAGGGGTGAGTTAAAGGTTATTTTATTTAACCATGGTGATAAAGAATTTATTATTAATAATGGTGACAGGATAGCTCAAATGGTTCTTGTTCCAATTTTAAAAGTCCAGTTTGAAGAGGTACAAGATCTACCTGAAACAATCAGAGGTTCTGGAGGTTTTGGATCTACTGGAAAATGAAAAAAAAATTCAATAAAAATTATTTAGAAAAATATTCAAGACAAATAGTTTTAAAAGATATTGGTATCCTTGGCCAAAAAAAAATATCATTGTCTAAAATATTAATTGTTGGGCTTGGAGGATTAGGTTGCCCAGCTGTAGATTACTTGTGTCGAGCTGGAGTTGGACAGGTTGGGTTAGTAGATTTTGATAAAGTAAGCTTATCTAATATTCATCGTCAAGGAATGTATAATTCTCAAGATGTGGGGAAATTAAAAGTTGATGTTATCTATACAAAAATAAAAAAAATTGACCCTGATATTAAAATTATTAAACACAAAGCAAAAATTACTAACAAAAATTTTGATAAAATTGCTAAAAAGTATGATGTAATTATTGACGGGACTGATAATTTTAGAACAAAATTTCTATTAAATGAAGGTTCGTTAAAATTAAAAAAATTTTTTATATCTGGATCTATCAGCAGATTTGATGGCCATATTTTTACATTTGATTTTAAGAATAAAAACGAACCTTGTTTAAAATGCTTCTACCAAGAACTACCTCCGGATGATGTATTAAATTGTGAGTCTGATGGTATTTTAGGTCCTGTGGCTGGTGTTGTTGGAAATTTACAAGCAATTGAAGCCATAAAAAAAATCTGTCATGTAGGAAAAAACTTAAGTTCAAATATTTTAATTTTGAACTTAAAAGATCTAAAATTTAGAAAAGTAAAATTTAAAAAGAAAAAAAATTGTATATGCTAAAAATTTTCTTACTTATTATAATTTTTAACTTTCATATAAATGTTTTCGCACAAGAAAGTGATTACTTTTTAATGCTTAAGTATAATGAAGTAAATGTAAGGTATGGGCCAAGTAAAGATGATCAAATTAAGTTTGTTTACAAAAAAAAATATCTACCTTTAAAGGTTATTGATAAAAAAGAAAATTTTAGAAAAATTATTGATCATAAGAATAATGGGGGGTGGATTCACATTTCTCAATTAAAGTCTCCAAAGTCTCTTGTGATTTTAGAGAATAAAGTTCTTTTTAAAAAAGATAGCTATTACTCAAAGCCATTAGTTAGAATTGAAAAGGGGGTGTTGGTCCTTGTTAAAAAGTGCAAACAAAATTGGTGTAAAGTAAAAACCAACAATTATACTGGTTGGTTAAATACTAAAAATGTTTGGGGTATTAATTAGTTACTCTTGCTGTGAACAAACGTCTTTAATAACAGGTATATTCGCACAATCCCCACATTTTGTAACTTGAACAATACAACCATCATTTAAAACTTTCACATCAACTGTTCTATCACATTTAGAACATTTAGATGCGATTGTAAGTCCACATTTTTTACAATTATAGTTTTGTATATCCATGAACTTAGAATAAAAATTAAAAAAGTTATTTCAACTTTTTTCTGTGATAATGATAATTGTTATCAAAAAAAAATTTTTTATTAACAACTTTTTAAACTAATGATAATCATTCGCAAAAAATTATTTTTTGGATTTACTCGCCCACCACTTGTCTAGAATAAAGTACCAGACCGAATTTGCTATTGGTTCAACTATTGCATCTGTTAATGCAATCATAAACGTTACGTCCGCTACCAACATCAACACTGTTATTGCGATAGCAAAGTGTCCAATTGTATAGATAATAGTTCTAAGAATTGAACCTTTGTTGTTTTCAAATATTTCTTTTGAGGCTCCGAATAGACCTTTAGTGATTTCCGTCATTATTCTTTTTAAAAGGATTTTCTAATACACATGCAACTAAATGGATTCTTGCTTGTTCTCCGCCGTTAAAAAAATTATGAAATTTTGTATTGTTCGTTATAGTTACGTGACCATCTGCTGGTAGGTGTTTGGCTACATTTTCTATCACCATAGAACAACCTTTGTTAGTAATTATTGGTATATGCAATCTTGGTTCTGGATCTTTATGCCAACTTAAAGTAGATCTTGGCTCTTTCAAAAGTAGTCTTACTCTACCTAGCTTAAATTTACTTTTTAAAGTTTCATAAACTTCTTTAAAATAAGTATTTTCAAACTCTGGCATTAGTTCTGTATATTTTGACTCATCAATAGCTATATCTCTTGAAACCACTTTTCCAGTTTCGTCTGCTATGGTCCAATATTTACCTCTTACATTATGACCTTCAACTGAACCGTTATCGTTTGGTATTCTATTTATTGGTATGGCACCAAAATGACTTATTCCCAACGAATTAAAATTTTTCTTTTCTAAAATTACCTCTAAATCTTTTCTTAACCTTGAAATATCAAATTTTAGGTCAGGAACTTTAAAGAAGTCTTCGAAACTAACTTGAACCATTTTTTATTACCCTATTTTATTACCTTAAATCAAAACGATCTAAATTCATCACTTTTGTCCAAGCTTTAACAAAATCACTTATAAACTTATCCTTAGCATCTTCGCAAGCATAAACTTCGGCAAAAGCTCTTAATTGAGAATTTGATCCAAAAATTAAGTCAGATCTAGTAGCTGTCCACTTAACTTTTCCTGTTTTTCTGTCTTTACCTTCGAAAAGATCTTCTTTTGGTGAGACCTCTTTCCATTCAGTATCCATATCAAGAAGATTTACAAAAAAGTCGTTGGACAATTTTCCTACTTTTTTTGTAAATACTCCATGTTTTGAATTATCATAATTGGCACCCAAAACTCTCATACCACCAATCAAGACGGTCATTTCAGGGCCAGTAAGATTCATTAATTGTGCTTTGTCAATTAACATTTCCTCAGCAATTTCAGAATGATCTGCATCCGCATAGTTTCTGAAAGCATCTGCTTTTGGTTCTAATAATCCAAATGAATGAATATCTGTTTGATCTTGAGAAGCATCACCACGTCCTTGTGAGAATGGTACTTTGATTTTTTTCCCTACATCTTTTGCTGCTTTCTCAATTCCAACACCACCCGCTAAAACAATCAAATCAGCCAATGACACTTGCTTTTTCTTGCTATCAAAAGATTTTTTTATTTTTTCTAAAACTTTAATTACTTTTGAAAGCTGCGAAGGATTGTTTACTTTCCAATCTTTTTGAGGTGCTAGACGTATTCTTGCACCATTTGCTCCACCTCTTTTGTCTGATCCTCTAAATGAGGCTGCTGAAGCCCATGCTGTTGATACTAACTGCGAAACAGATAGACCAGATTTAGCAATTTTATTTTTAAGTAAATCAATATCTTTGTTCTTAATTTTAAATTTATTTTTAGGTATAGGGTCTTGCCAAATCAGATCTTCTTTTGGCACTTCGCTTCCTAAGTAGTTAACTTTAGGACCCATATCTCTATGTGTAAGTTTAAACCATGCTCTAGCAAAGGCGTCTGCAAACTCTTTAGGATTATTATGGAAATGTCTTGAAATAGGACCGTATTTTGGATCTAGCTTTAAAGACAGATCTGTAGTTTGCATCATTGGAAGATTTTTTTTTAGATTTTACATGTGCATCTGGAGTAGTTGATATAGCATGACCATTTTGCTTGGGTTTCCACTGATGAGCGCCTGCTGGACTCTTTGTTAACTCCCAATCATAACCAAATAGATTTTCAAAGTAACCCATATCCCATTTTATTGGATTAGATGTCCAAGCTCCTTCGATGCCGCTACTTATTGTATCTTCAGCTTTTCCGCTTCCGTAGTCACTATTCCATCCAGTTGATTGATATTGAATTTTAGAACCCTCTGGCTCTGGACCTTTGTGAGATTCTGGTGCAGCACCATGTGATTTTCCAAATGTATGACCTCCTGCAACTAAAGCTACAGTCTCATAATCATTCATGGCCATTCTGCCAAAAGTTTCTCTAATGTCATGAGCTGCAAGCAATGGATCAGGGTTTGCATCAGGACCTTGTGGATTCACGTAAATTAAACCCATATGAGAAGCTCCTAATGGATTTTCTAATTCTCTATTACCACTATAACGATTTACTCCTAGCCACTCTTTCTCGGAACCCCAATAAATATCTTCCTCTGGTTCCCAAATATCATCTCTACCTGCACCAAATCCAAAAGTTTTGAAACCCATAGACTCGAGCGCAACATTTCCAACTAAAATAAATAAATCTGCCCATGAAATTTTTTTTCCGTATTTTCTTTTAATTGGCCAAAGTAGTAATCTAGCTTTATCTAAGTTGACGTTATCTGGCCAACTATTTAAGGGTGCAAATCTTTGGTTTCCTGTGCCAGCACCACCTCTGCCGTCTCCTGTTCTGTAGGTACCTGCTGCATGCCATGCTAGTCTTATAAAGAATGGACCATAGTGTCCATAATCTGCTGGCCACCATTCTTTTGAATCGGTCATTAATTTATGAAGATCTTTTTTAAGAGCTTTGTAGTTAAGCTTTTTAAATTCTTTTTTATAACTAAATCTTTTATCCATAGGGTTAACTAGGGAAGAATGTTGACTTAAAATTTTTAAGTTCAAAGCATTAGGCCACCAATCTTTATTTGTTTGACCTTTGCCAGTTGGATGTTTTGCTGGAGTTCCTGCTCCTGTAAATGGACACTTACCAATTTCTTTATTGATTTCACTACTCATAAATTAGTTCTCCTGTATAGATATTATTAGTTTATAATCAGTCTAAAGTAGAAGTCAAGTAGTTTAGAACGTTTATAAACTATTGAGAATCGTTCTCAACATTTATAACCACATCAATTTCTTTTATTGATTTTCCTTTTGGAGGATTTGGAATATTTTTGAGTTCAATTTTACTTGAATCAATATCAATCAACTCGTTTGTTTTAGTATCATAAAAATGATGATGAGAACTAATGTTAGTATCGAAATAGCTATTGTCATTTCCTAAAGAAATTTCTTTTACGTATCCTTTTTTTTTAAAAGCATGGAGTGTATTGTAAACAGTGGCTAAAGAAATTTTCTCATTGAAATTTTTTTGCATCATTTTTGCTAAATCATTTACTGTGAAATGAAAGGTTTTTTCAGTGTTGAAGAGAGCTTCGCAAATTTTAATTCTTTGTTTTGTAGGTCTTAAGCCAGAATTTCTCAATTTATTGATAAAATCTTGGTTTTTCATTGTGGTTATTTATAATAGTTCTAAACTATTTCTATATTATAATTTATTTAAATCAAGTAATAAGGTTACAAATTTATGAAAAAGAATTCATTCAATTATGATGAATTAATTAATTGTGGAAAAGGTGACCTTTTTGGGCCTGGAAACGCAAAGCTACCATTACCACCAATGCTAATGTTTGACAGAATAACAGAAATTAGTGAAGATAAAGGTGCTTTTAAAAAAGGATTAATAAAAGCTGAATTGGATATTAAAGATGAGCTTTGGTTTTTTGATTGTCACTTTCAAGGAGATCCTGTGATGCCAGGATGCCTTGGATTAGATGCAATGTGGCAATTGGTTGGATTTTATTTGGGCTGGCTAGGCAATCCGGGTAGAGGACGTGCTTTGGGCGTAAATAGTGTAAAATTTACCGGAGAGGTTTTAAAAAATGTTAAAAAAGCGATTTATGAAATTGATATGAAAAGAATATTAGTAAAAGAAGGTACTACAGTTGGTCTCGCAAATGGAATTTTATTAGCTGACGGAAAAAAAATTTATAGTGCTGAAAATTTAAAAGTTGGACTGTTTAAATAATGAAAAGAGTTGTAATAACTGGAATTGGTGTTGTTTCGTGTTTGGGAAATAATCAAGAAGAGGTCTATCAATCTTTGCTAAATTCTAAATCGGGAATTACGTTTTCCGAAGAATATAAAGAGTATAATTTAAAAAGTAACGTGCATGGTAAACCAAACATTAAATTAGAGGATCATGTAGACAGGAAGTTTATCAGATTTATGGGTCCAGGATCTGCATATAATTATATTTCAATGTCTGAAGCGGTAAAAGATTCAGGGTTAGAGGAAAAAGATGTAAGTAATATTTCAACAGGAATGATAATGGGTTCTGGAGGTCCATCAATTGAAAATGTCATTTTGGCAGCTGATAAAACAAGGCAAAAGAGTCCAAAAAGAATGGGGCCTTTTGTAGTTCCAAGAACTATGTCCAGTACGGCTTCAGCAACTTTGGCAGTCCCTTTTAAAATTAAAGGGGTTAATTACACAATAAGCTCTGCCTGCGCAACAAGTGGCCATTGTATAGGAAATGCGATGGAATTAATTCAATTAGGTAAACAAAAAATTATATTTGCAGGTGGAAGTGATGAAGTTCACTTTGCAATGACTGCAATGTTTGATGCTATGACTGCTTTATCCTCAAAATATAATGATACTCCTGAAAAAGCATCAAGACCGTACGATAAAACTAGGGATGGCTTTGTAATTTCAGGTGGTGGTGGAGTTTTAGTCCTAGAAGAATACGAGCATGCTAAAGCAAGAGGCGCAAAAATTTACGCTGAGATTACAGGATATGGTGCAACATCAGATGGCTATGATATGGTAGCACCGTCGGGAGAGGGGGCTGTAAGATGTATGAATATGGCTCTTGGAACTGCAAAAAATAAGATCGATTATATTAATACTCATGGAACCTCAACACCAGTTGGTGATATCACTGAGCTTAATGCTGTTGGTAAAGTATTTACTGACTATAAGCCAAAAATAAGCTCCACAAAATCTCTGGCAGGACATTCTTTGGGAGCAACTTCTGTTCATGAGGCTGTTTATAGTCTAATTATGATGAAAAATAGTTTTATAGCAGCATCTGCAAATATTACTGACATGGATGATGAGGCAAAAAAATATCCAATTGTTACGAAAGTTGAAAAAGATGTTACTTTAAATTCTGTAATGTCGAATAGCTTCGGGTTTGGTGGAACTAATGCAACATTAGTATTTGAGAAAGTTTAATATGGATTTAATGAAAGGTAAAAAAGGGTTGATCATGGGAGTAGCCAATGAGAGATCTATAGCTTGGGGAATTTCCCAAAAACTATCAGAGGCCGGAGCTGATTTAGCATTCACCTATTTGGGTGATGCTCTTAAGAAAAGAGTTGTTCCATTAGCAGAAAAATTAAATTCTAAGACAACATTTAGTTGCGATGTAGAAAAAAAGGATGAGGTAATCAAACTTTTTGAAGATATTAAATCACATTGGGGAAAAATTGATTTTGTAGTTCATGCAGTGGCATTTTCAGATAAATCTGAGTTATCTGGGGAATATCTAAATACTACCAGGGAAAATTTTTTAAGAAGTATGCTAATTTCTTGTTTTTCATTCACAGAAGTTGCCAAAGAAGCTTCAAAAATAATGGAAGATGGTGGAAGTATGTTAACATTAACCTACGAGTCAACAAAGGCAATTCCAAATTATAACGTTATGGGAGTTTGTAAATCTGCCTTGGAGGCAAGTGTAAAATATCTTGCACGAGATCTTGGTAACAAAAAAATAAGAGTAAATGCGATAAGTGCCGGTCCAATTAAAACGCTTGCAGCTTCTGCAATTGGGGACGCTAAATTTCTTTATAAGTGGAATGAAGACCACTCATTTTTAAAAAGAAACGTAGATATTCATGATGTTGGAAATTCTGCATTATACCTATTAAGTGATCTTAGTGGTGGCGTGACAGGTGAAATTCATTATGTTGACGCAGGCTATAATAAAGTTGGTATGCCTGATCCAAAAAATATAAAGTAAATGTCCAAGAGATATAGCGGCAAATCTTTCAAAGACTCAAGTGTAATGAAAAAAGCAAAGCTTTCCCTTAAAGAAAAAAGAAAACTTAAAAAAGAAAAAAAAAGGAATAAATGAGAAAAGTTTTTTTGATCCTAGTTTTGGGACTATTAAACTTTCAAACAAACGTATTTTCTTCTGACAAAATTATTAATCAACTTAAAAGTGGTGGAAATATTATTTTTATAAGACATGCGATTGCGCCCGGCAATGGAGATCCTGATAATTTTAACTTAAAAGATTGCTCAACTCAAAGAAATTTAAGTAAAAATGGAATTGAACAGTCAAAAAAAATAGGTGAATTTTTTAAAGATAATAAAATTAAAGTAGAAAAGGTTTTATCGAGCGAATGGTGTAGATGTAAAGATACAGCTAAATTTGCTTTTAAAAATTTTGAAGTCTTTAGTTCTTTAAATTCATTTTATGATGCAAAATTTGCAGATAATAAAGAAGAGCAAATCAAAAATTTGAAAAAATATGTTAAGGAATGGAAAGGTGAAGACAACCTAGTTTTAATTACACATTATGTTGTTATTTTAGCAGTTTTAGACAAAGGTACTTCGTCTGGTGAAATCTTAATCTCAAACAATAATTTTAAAACGCTTGGAAGTATTATTATTAAATAAAAAATATCAAGGTGCGTTTAAATGCAAGTTTAAAAACTTTAAAAACTTATTAATTTATGATCATGAGACGTAAATTTTTAAAACTAATTTGTATTTCCTTACTAGGACTAATACTTGTACCGCATAGGTATTTATATTCTAAAACAAAAAAAATAATTAATCAAAATTTGACAAAAGAGCAAAAAGATATTCTTTTTAATGAAGGAACAGAGAGACCTTTTACAAGTAGTCTTTTGTACGAGAAAAGAGTTGGTTTTTATCATTGCGCAAATTGTGGAAACAAACTTTTTAGCTCAACCGCAAAGTTTGAAAGTGGAACTGGCTGGCCTTCCTTTTCTGAAGCTCTGCCAGGTGCTTTTAAGACTAAAGTAGATTACTCTTTCGGAATGGAAAGAGTTGAGTATCATTGTGCAAAATGTGGTGCACATCATGGACACGTGTTTAATGATGGTCCTAGCAAAACAGGTAAAAGATTTTGTAATAATGGTCTTTGCCTAATTTTTATTCCATCTGAATAATGTTAGATTTTTGTGTAATAGGAACCGGCATATCTGGATCTACAATAGCAAAACTTTTAAATCAAAAATTTTCTGTAAATGTCTGCGATAAAGCTAAAGGAATTGGAGGCAGAAGCTCATTCAAAAGATTAAATGAGAAAATTGGTTTTGACCACGGTTTACAATATTTATCTCCAAGATCCTTAAAATTTAAGAGATTTACAAAAGAGCTTACAAGAAAAAAAATTTTAAAATTTTGGGGCGGAAACCATAAATTTCTTAATAAAAGTGTTAAAAAGAAAAATAAGCATATTAAGTTGATAGGAGTTAATGGAAACAACGATATTAGCAAGTATCAATTAAAAAATATAAAATGTTATCATCAATATGAACTATCAAAAATAAATAGACACAATAAAGTTTGGAGTCTTCAATTTCAAAATGGTCAAGTTATTAAAAGTAAAAACTTAATAGTTTCTATTCCATTTCCACAATGCAAAAAATTATTATCAAAATTTGTGAGAACAAGTTTATTTAAAAATAAAGTAATAATGAATTCTAGTTTAACAGTTTTATTAATG
Source organism: uncultured Pelagibacteraceae bacterium (assembly GCA_902598425.1). Lineage (GTDB taxonomy): Bacteria > Pseudomonadota > Alphaproteobacteria > Pelagibacterales > Pelagibacteraceae > Pelagibacter. The sequence continues at coordinate 88,033 of CACKBK010000001.1, forward strand.
ACAAATAAGACATCTAATAATTATAGCAGTTATTTTACAAATGATAAAATTTTAGGATGGGTTTCGAATGAAAATTCAAAAAAAAGATTTACTTACAATAAAGACTTATGGGTACTTCAAAGTACTTTTGAATATGGAAGGAAAAATATAGATAGTTATAAAAATAAAAAAACTTATTTCACAAAAATATTACTCAATAGATTTAAAAATATAACAAAAATAAAAATAAGTAAAATATACTTCACTCATATTCATGGATGGAAATATTCCTCAAACTCAAAACCATTAAAATCTGATAGTTATTGGGACAGAAAAATAGGCCTTGGTATTTGTGGAGATTGGTTTGGTGGACCTAGACTTGAGGATGGATGGTTAAGTGCAAATAATTTATTTAAAAAGATAGTTGGAAAAAAGTAAAAATACTTAAAATTTATTTAACAACAGCTACAACTTTTATTTTTAGATTTATTGTCTAGATTTTCTTCGGTTTTAATTTCTTCCGCCCTTTTTTGCTCTTCTTCGAGTGCTTTTTTTTCTTTATAAATTTTATCCTCAAAGTAAGCATAAAGTGAGCTAAAGCCTAACTTGGATGCTTTCTTTTCCTCATAACTTCTTCTACCTTTTAGATTTTCAATTATTTCCAATATTTCTTGATTTTGCATGTTAATTAAATTGCTGCTTGCTTGATTGATAATTTAACTTTTCCTCTATCAAATCCAATTACTTTTACTTTAACCTCATCACCCTCTTTAACAACATCAGTTACCTTAGCAACTCTTTTGTCAGCTAATTCTGAAATATGAACTAGACCATCTTGTTTTCCTAGAAAATTTACAAAAGCACCAAACTCCATAATCTTCATTACTTTACCATTATAAATTTTATTTAATTCAGCCTTTGCAGTGAGATCTTTAATCATTTGCATTGCTTTATTTCTAGAGTCCTCATCTGGGGCTGACACTGTGACTTCGCCCTCGTCGTTAACGTCAACTTTGGCTCCTGATTTTTCCACAATTTCTCTTATAGTTGCACCACCTTTTCCAATTACTGTTGCTATATCTTTTTTATCGACAGTTATTTTTTCCATCTTAGGTGTATGTTTACCTACATCATCTCTTGATTTTGATAATGCTTTATTCATTTCGCCTAAAATATGAATTCTTCCATCTTTTGCTTGTTTTAGTGCTTGTTCCATTATCTCAAATGTAATTCCTGTAATTTTGATATCCATTTGAAGAGACGTAATACCATTTTTTGTTCCCGCCACTTTAAAATCCATATCACCCAAATGATCCTCATCTCCTAAAATATCTGAAAGTACACTAAAATCATCACCTTCTTTAATCAGTCCCATTGCAATACCTGCTACTGGCTCTTTTATTGGAACACCTGCATCCATCAGAGCAAGTGATGATCCACAAACTGTAGCCATAGAAGATGAACCATTTGATTCTGTTATTTCTGAAACAATCCTAAAAGTGTATGGAAAACTTTCTTTTGGTGGCAAAGAAGAATTTATGGCTCTCCAAGCAAGTTTACCGTGTCCAATTTCTCTTCTTCCTGTGCCAATTCTTCCAGTTTCTCCTACTGAGAATGGTGGAAAATTATAATGTAGCATGAACCTTTCTCTTTGTAGACCATCTAAACTTTCAATTCTTTGTTCGTCATCAGAAGTTCCTAATGTTGTTGTGACTATTGCTTGAGTCTCTCCTCTTGTAAATAATGCTGATCCATGAACTCTAGGTAAAATTCCAACTTCACACATAATAGGCCGTACGTCTGCAAGGCCTCTTCCATCAATCCTATTTTTGTTTTTAAGAATATCTGTCCTAACAATTCTCTTCTCTAAGTTCTTGAGCTCGTAATTGACATCTAAATCTGTGAAATTTTCATTCTCCTCATACAATTTTTTAGCTTTTTCTGTTATTTCGGAGATTTGATTTGATCTGTCTTGTTTGTCTCTTGTAGAGAATGCTTTTTTTAAATCATCCGTAAATTCACTTTCAAGTTTTTTTCTAATTTCTGTAAGATTTTTTTTTTCAATCTCCCAGTCTGGTTTTCTACACTCTTTAGCAAGATCATCGATCATTTTAATTATAGGGACAAAATTTTCATGACCAAACTTAACTGCATTTAACATCTCTTCCTCGGTTAAGCCTTTTGCTTCGGACTCAACCATCAGCACAGCATCCTTGGTACCTGCAACAACCAAATCTAATTTTGATTTTTGCAAATCAATTTTTGATGGATTTAAAACATATTTTCCATTAATAAAACCAACTCTTGATGCTCCTACCGGACCCATAAACGGCATTCCTGAAATCGCTAAAGCTGCCGAGGAGGCAATGATTGATAAAATATCTGCTTCGTTTTCTTTGTCATATGAAATTACAGTTGGCAGTAATTGAACTTCATTTTTGAACTCATCAGGGAATAAAGGTCTGATTGGTCTATCAATCAATCTAGAAATTAATGTTTCGCTCTCAGTTGGTCTTGCTTCTCTTTTGAAGTAGCCCCCTGGTATTTTGCCCGCTGCATAATATTTTTCTTGATAGTTTACTGATAAAGGAAAATAATCTACATCCGGGTTAACTTTTTTTGCGCCGACTACAGTAGCCATCACAACAGTTTCCCCGCATTTTGCGATTATTGCCCCATCTGCTTGTCTGGCAATTTTGCCAGTTTCTAGACTTATTTTTTTTCCTGCTATTTCAATTTCTTTCTTAAAAACTTTAAACATTTACTTCCTTATATTTAATTTACTAATTACATTTTTATATGAGTCTAATTTATTCCTTCTCAAATAATCCAATAACTTTTTTCTTTTATTGACTGCTTTTAACAATCCAACTGAAGAATGCTTATCTTTCTTGAATTCTTTGACATGTTTAGATAACACTTCAATCTTCTCAGTTAATAATGCAATTTGAACTTCAGATGATCCTGTATCCTTCTCATGGATTGCTAATTCTTTTGCTTTTTTAATCATATCTTTTCCTGTCTATTAGTTTGTTTTATTAGATTTTCAATTTTTTCTGCGTACTCAAAAGAGTCATCTTTTACGAATAGTATTTTTGGTAAAAACTTCATAGTTATTTTTTTTGAAAGAACTTTTCTTACAACAAAGGAAAATTCCTTTAATATATTTACCGCTTCAGTAGCATTTTTTCCACCAAGTGGCAAAACAAATGCTTTTGCAGTTTTAAGGTCTGGGCTCATCCTCACTTCAGTTACTGTGATATTATTTGTGTCTAAATTTGGTAATTTTGCCTCTCCTCTAACAAAAATTGTACCTAAAGCCTGTTTTATCATCTCTCCAACCCTCAATTGTCTTTGAGTTACGGGTCTACTTGATTTTTTGCTTCTCATATTCTTCTCTCTGTTATTTTTGAATTATAAACCTCTATAATGTCATTTTTTTGAAAATCACTGAAATCTTTTAGTGTGATACCGCATTCTAAACCTGCACTTACTTGTTTGGCTTGATTTTTTTCTCTAAAAATTGACCCAATCTTACCATTATAAATAATTGCTCCATCTCTTATAATTCTCGCACTTGAATTATTCGTTATTTCCCCATCTATAACCTTTGATCCTGCAACTTTACCGACTTTTGAAACCTTAAATATTTCTAATATCTCTGCAGATCCAATTATCTGCTCCTCAACATCTGGGGATAATAACCCTGACATTTTATTTTTAATAAAATCCAATACTTCATAAATTATATTGTAAGAGGAAATTGAAATTTTTTCTTGCTCAGCAAGTTTTTTTGCTTCCTTAGTTGGTTTAACATTGAAAGCAACCAATATTGCCTTTGAAGCTTTAGCTAAAGAAACGTCAGTTTCTGTTACCATTCCTATATCTGATAAAATTATTTTTGGTTTTATCTCATCATGTTTAATTTGCATTACAGCATTTTTTATAGCCTCAGATGATCCATGAACATCCGACTTTATAATGATATTTAATTCCTCTGAAACCTTATCTTTGAAAGCAGACTCTTGTGTTACAAATTTCAAGGGATTTTTTCCAACTTTTGACTCTTGAACTCTAGCGTCACAAAGGCTTTTGGCCTCTTTCTCATTATCTAAAACTAAAAAATCATCTCCTGATTTAGCAGCGCCGTTTATTCCAAGTACTTCGACTGGAGAGGCTGGTAATGCGATATCAATATTTTTTCCATGATCATTGTTAATCACCCTCACTTTTCCCCACTGTAAACCACTTACAAAATAATCTCCTTTTTTAAGTGTTCCACTGGTAATTATAATGTTAGCTATAGGACCCCTTCCAACGTCAATTTTAGACTCTAAAACTACACCTGTAGATTTACTTTCATAGTCAGTTTTTAAATCCAAAAGTTCTGCTTGGAGTATAATTGACTCGATAAGTTTATCTAAATTTTTTTTAGTTTTTGTCGAAATCTCAACCATTAATGTATCGCCTGATAATTCTTCAGCAATTAATTCGTGCTCTAAAAGTTGATTTTTTATTTTTTGAGGATCAGCTTCAGGCAGGTCGCATTTATTAATAGCTACAACAATTGGTACTTTCGCTGCTTTTGCATGTTTGATTGACTCTATGGTTTGTGGTTTTACTCCATCATCAGCAGCAACAACTAAAACTACTAAATCAGTTAACTTAGATCCACGAGCTCTCATTTCAGTAAAAGCAGCATGACCAGGCGTATCTATAAATGTAATTTTTTGATCTTTGTGAGTTATTTGGTAAGCACCAATGTGTTGAGTTATTCCTCCAAATTCTCCAGAAACAACATTTGCACTTCTTAAAACATCTAATAAAGATGTTTTGCCGTGATCAACATGACCCATTACTGTAACTATTGGTGGCCTATTTTTTAAATTATCAGATTTTACTTCTTTAATTTTTTTTATTATTTCCTCAGTTTTTTCCTCTTTTATAGGGTTGTGTCCAAATTCTTTGACTAAATATTCAGCTGTGTCTGAGTCTATTGAATGATTTATTGTTGCTGTTACGCCCATTCCAAATAAGTGCTTAATTATGCTGCTTGATTGTTCAGCCATCCTATTAGCTAATTCTCTAATCGTAATTATCTCTGGAATATTTACATCTCTTTTGACTGGTTTTAAATTTTCCTGAATATTATCTTGTTGAATGGTTCTATTTTCTTTTTGCTTAGCTCTTTTTAAAGCAGCTAGACTTCTTGCTCTTCCCTCATCCTCACCACTAAGCGCTCTTGATATTGTAAGTTTTAACTCACGTCTTTTGGTCAGTGATTTACCTTTTACATCTCTTTTTTCTTTATCCTCTTTAAGTCTTCTTGTTGCTCTTTGTTCAGCAAGTTTTCTTTTCTCATAATCATTTGGGGGAGGTGTGGGTTTTGAAAAATTAGGGCTTTTTGGTTTAAAGCTAAATTTTGTATTATTGTTAAATGATTTTTTAGGTGAAAATTTATTTGATTTCTTTTCTATAAAAACAGAGTTTTTTCCATGAGTTTTTGCTTTTTCAATGTTTGATATTGATTTTTTTAGATTTCCAGACAATGTTAATTTCGTTTTTTTTTTCTCCATAAGTCATCCTTAATCTTTATAAACTTTTTTTCTTGCAGACATAATTAAATTATCTGCTTCACTTTTAGAAAGTGCAAATTCCTCAAGATAACCTTTTATTTTTATCCTCTCGCCTTTAATAATATCATATCCGCCAGTTAACTCATCTGACGCTAAGTCAGCAAAATCATTTAAAGTTAAAATTTTTTGCTCTCCTAATGTAACAAGCATACCTGGCGTTAAACCATCGTGCTCAATTAGATTGCTTTCAAGACCAAGATCTTTTATTTTTTTTGAAATTTCTTCCTGGTCTTTTTGATGAGATTCCTTTGCTCTATCTATTAATTCTTTCGCTGTATCTTCTTCAATACCCTCAATTTTAATTAATGCATCAACTGAGGAGTCTTTAATATCATCAATCGAGGAAAATCCCTCGGCAACAAGTAGTTGTCCTAGTGTTTCATCTAATTCTAAATTTTTCACAAAATTTTCAGTTTTCTCTTTAAATTCAGATTGTCTTCTCTCTGAGTCCTCTTGATCAGTCATTATGTTAATCTCAAAATTCATTAGCTTTGTAGCTAGCCTAACATTTTGACCTCTTCTACCAATAGCTTTGCTTAAGTTTTCTTCTGTTAAAATCACATCTAGTTTTTTATTATCTACATCAACATTCACTCTTTGAATTTCAGCTGGAGATAATGCATTTGACACCACGACTGCAGGATCTTCAGACCAATTTACAATATCAATTTTTTCTCCTTGTAACTCGTTTACAACTGCTTGGACTCTACTACCTCTCATACCAACACAAGCACCAACAGGATCCAAAGAATTATCAATTGCTTTTACACAAATTTTAGCTCTACTTCCTGGGTCTCTGGATGACGAAATAATTTCAATCAATCCATCATATATTTCTGGTACTTCTTGTATAAATAATTTTTCCATGAATTTTGGGTGTGCTCTTGATAAGAATATCTGTTGCCCCCTAGGCTCCCTCCTAACATCATAGCAATATGCTTTAATTCTATCTCCAGCTTTAATATTTTCTCTTGGTATCATTTCATTTTTTTGAATTATTGCCTCTGTTCCTCCTAAATCAACAATCACATTTCCAAATTCTAATCTTTTTACTATGCCACTTAATATTGTATCTTTTTTATCTATAAAATCATTATACTGTCTTTCTCTTTCGGCTTCTCTTACACTCGTACTTATTACTTGTTTAGCTGTTTGAGCAGCAATTCTTCCAAAATCAAATGTTGGTAGGGGTTGCAAAATTATATCACCTACGTTCTTTTCTTTATTTTCGATACTAAGTTTTTGAGCTTGTTGAAGGCTAATTTCAGTATTAGTATTTTCGGGTTTTTCAACTATAGTTAATTTTCTAAATATTCCAATATCCCCATTATCTCTATTAATTTGAACCTCTATTTCATTCTCCTGTCCAAATTTAGATTTTGCCGCTTTAGCAATACCGGTTTCCATTGAATTAATTATTAATTCTTTATCTATAGATTTCTCTAAAGCTACTGCTTCTGCAATTCTCAAAAGTTCTAGTTTATCTGAGCGTCTGTTTAACATTTTCCCTTCCAAAAAAAAATGGGCCGAAGCCCATTTTTGAAATATCAATAATGTAAGTGGAATATAGATATTTTTTCTATATTTTCAACTTTTTACTTATTTAAATACTGAGACCTTATCAGTTTTTTCCCAAGAAAAAGCACCATTTGACTCTGGCTCTCTTCCAAAATGCCCATATGCTGCTGATTTTTCATAAATTGGTTTATTTAAGCCTAGCATTTCTCTTATGCCTCTAGGACTCAAATCAAAGTTATCTTTTATCAATTTTTCTACATGTTTATTCTTTTCCTCATCATTAGAAAAAAGATCTACATATATTGATAGAGGTTTCGACACGCCGATAGCATATGCAAGCTGTATTAAACATTTATCAGAAATTTTTGAAGCTACAATATTTTTAGCTAGATATCTTGAGGCATAAGCTGCTGATCTATCAACTTTAGTTGGATCTTTTCCAGAAAATGCTCCACCGCCATGTGGTGCGGCTCCACCATAAGTATCTACAATTATCTTTCTTCCTGTTAATCCAGTATCTCCATCGGGTCCTCCAATTACAAAATTTCCGGTTGGATTAATATATATTTCGTTTTCATCAAGGCTGCCCAGTAAATTTTTTGGAATAGACTTTTCAATATAAGGAACACAAAGTTCTTTAACTTTTGCTAGATCCACATCTTTAGAATGTTGTGTAGAAATCACAACTGATTTTACATTTGCAGGAACCCCATCCTTATATTCAATTGTAATTTGACTTTTTGAGTCTGGTTCTATTCCTTTAAGCTTTCCAGATTTTCTATCTTCAGCCATTAATCTTAAAATTCTATGAGAAAAATGTATCGGAGCTGGCATAAGAACGTCGGTCTCATTACATGCGTAACCAAACATTATCCCTTGGTCACCTGCACCTTCGTCTTTATTACTTGAGGAGTCTACTCCCATCGCTATGTCAGCCGATTGAGAGTGTAAATGACATTCAACTTTAGTAGCTTCTTTATATGTGAAACCGTCTTGGTCATATCCAATATCCTTAATACAACTCCTAACTTTTGAAATTAATTCATCATTATTTATTTCGGGACCTCTAGTCTCTCCAGCCAAAACAACTTTATTTGTTGTGGTCAATGTCTCACAGGCTACTCTTGCTTGAGGCTCCATACCTAAATAGGTATCAACAACCATGTCTGAAATTCTATCACATACTTTATCAGGATGACCTTCGGAAACAGATTCGCTAGTAAACAAATAATTTTTTTTCATTTTATCTCCACTATTGTCTTTTTAAAAAAAAAATTAAGGTAATATAAATTAGGACTAAATAAAAGAATATATTATTACGACCATATGATGAAAATATGGTTATTTCACTTAACTTTTCAAAACCATATATACTTAACACACCACTGGTAGTTGACTCATTTATTTTTAAAATTTTTCCTTTAGGATCTATGATAGCTGAAATTCCGTTGTTTGATGATCTGATAATACTTTTGCCTTCCTCTATAGCTCTAAAAACTGAGTGTACAAAATGTTGATGGGGTCCTATAGATTTTCCAAACCATCCATCCTCGGAAATATTAATTATTAAATCATAATTATTATTTTTAGATAGTTTGCCTGAATATATAATCTCATAACAAATTAATGGCAGTATACTCAATTTAAAATCATTGTTATTAATATTAATTATATCTCTGCGATCTCCTTCAGAAAATGATAGATAATTATTTGTAATACTTCTCAAACCAATTTTATTAAGTATGCTCTCAATAGGTAAAAATTCTCCAAAAGGGACAAGATTATTCTTGTGATATAAGGCTTTTATATTTAATTCATTATCAACTATTACTAAAGAATTATAGATTTTTACGTTATCCTCCTCATTTAGATCATTGATACCAAATAAAATTAAATGTTTTTTGCTAAATCTTTTGAAAAAAGTTTTGTATTTATCAATATCTTTAAGGTATGTAGAGGTAAGAGTTCCCTCGGGCCAAATAAATAAAGTTGGTACTTCTTTTTTGGGATCACTTAATTTAATAATTTCATCAATAATTTCCTCCTCTTTTGAAGAGTCATAAAATCTTTTTATATCGATATTCGAGGAGATGATTTTAATTTGAAAATTTTTTTGATTTTTTGAAATTTTACTTTGCTCATTTATTCTGGACTCTCCAATTAAAAAAAATAAAAAAAAAGCAGAAAAAAATACAAAAGATAAAATTAATTCAAATTTTGTATTTTTAAGAAATAAAATAGCTGGAATTAAAAAAAACGTAATTGTAATTAAATTTAGACCATATGTTCCAAGAAATGAGGTCATTTGAATGTATGAAATATTGTTTGATAAGGAATATATAAATAGGTTCCATGGAAAGCCTGTTAAAATATGACCTCTAATAAATTCAAAAATTCCCAAAATTAAAGAGAATATTAAAATTAAATTTAAATTTTTAAATTTATGAAAGAAAGATAATAAGTAAACTGGGATGGCAAAAAATAAAGACAAGAAAGATGGTATGATTATGATTGAGAGAGGTATTAAAATTTTTAGACTTGTATCAAATGTTAACGAGATTGCTATCCAATATAAACTGAGTAAAAAATAACCGAAACCAAATAACCATCCACAAATAAAATAATTTTTTTTATTTAAACTTTTATTTTCCACTAATAAAATAAAAAAAAAACTTAGAGTAAAGAAATTAATTAAAAACAAATTATAAGGTGGAAGACTGAAAGAACTTAAAGCTCCTAAGGTAAAAACAATAAAGTAAACAATTCTTTTATTATTAAATAATTTTTTCAATTTTTTTTTCTAATAAATTAAATAATTTATTTTCTTCTCTTTTCATTTTAATAAAATCACTATTTTTTTTGTGGTCATGACCTAGAAGATGAAGAAAACCATGGATAAAAATTTTTACAACCTTATTTTTAAAATTTAAATTACTTATATTTTTTGGTTGGTTCATATAATTGTAACTAATTATTATATCACCCAGATGAAATTTATTGTTGTTCACTTTATCATTTAAAGGAAAAGAAAGTACATCTGTTGGTTTATTTTTCTTTCTGAACTTTTTATTTAATTTTTTGATCTTTTGGTTATCAGATAATGAAAGTGAAAATATAATTTTTTTTTTTTCAAATTTATACTTTTTTGGAAAAAACCTTAAGACTTTATTAAAAAAATAATTAGCTTTCTTAATTTTTTTTTTCCATTTATTATTGTCAATAACAACTTCAACTTCAATCATTGTTATTATTATCCGAGTAAGCCTTTACAATTTTAGAGACTAAAGGGTGTCTGACTACATCGGTGTGGTCAAAATCTACTACAGAAATTTCATTTAAATGTCGCAGTAATTTTTTTGACCTGTTTAAACCTGATAAAGATTTATTTGGTAAATCTATTTGTGAAGGATCACCATTAATTACTATTTTTGAATTTTCTCCAATACGAGTCAAAAACATTTTAATTTGTGTGTCTGTTGCATTTTGAGCCTCATCTAAAATTGCAAAAGAATTTTTCAAAGTTCTTCCTCTCATAAATGCAAGTGGGGCAATTTCTATATCACCAATTTCAATTTTTTTCTGAATTTTCTCAAAATCCAGTAAATCATACAATGAATCGTATAAAGGTCGTAAGTACGGATCAACTTTTTCTCTCATATCCCCAGGCAAAAATCCTAATCTTTCTCCAGCCTCCACCGCAGGCCTAGATAAAATAATTCTTTCAATTTTTTTATCTAAAAGCATCGTTAATGCTACCGCTACGGATAAAAAAGTTTTCCCTGTTCCAGCTGGTCCTGTTGATATAATAATGTCTCTACTTCTTAAAGCTGAAACATATTTTTTTTGTTTTTCTGATCTTGGTATTACGGATTTTTTTGGAGTTTTAATGATATACTCAATTTTTTTATCTAAGTTATTATTTTCATTAATCATAAATTTATTTACTGATGAGATTATATCCTTTTTTTCTATCGATCCATTAATAATATATTGATCACATAAAAATTGAATTGCATTTTTTATAATTTGAATTTTTTTATTATTACCTTTTGTTATTATTGAGTTTCCTCTAAAATAAAGGTTTGTATTTGTTAAGTTTTCAAGTTCTTTCAAGTTTTTGTTAAATTCACCAAGAATTCCCATTAAAAGTTGATTATTCGGAAATACAATACTAAGTGAATTATCTGAATAAACAAACTTAAGATCAGTATTAATTTTACTTTGAGTTTTATTCAATTTTATGCTGCCTCGAAATCTTTTTTTAAAATTTCACCAAATAGACTATTTTGATTACTATTCTTTATATTAACTGGAATTACTTTTCCAACAAAATTCTCATTTCCTTTAAATATTACAGATGTCATATATTCGTTTCTTCCAAATAATTTATCTTGATTTTTCATTTTATTTTCAACTAAAACCTTGGCTTGACTATTTTCAAAACTTTTATTTTTTATCTTTTGATTTTCAAAAAGTACTTCTTGTAAAACTTTCAATCTTTCTTTTGAAATTTTTTGATCTATTTGATCACGATTTGAGGCTGTAGTTCCTGGTCTTGGACTAAATATAAATGAGTATGAGTTTAAAAATTTGAGATTTTTAGCTAGATTTAATGTTTCCTTGAAATCTTTTTCTGTTTCACCAGGGTAACCAACAATAAAATCACTAGAAAATTCAATTTTATTATTGATTTTTTTTAATCTTTCATAAACGTTAATATAGTCCTCAACTTTATGTTTTCTATTCATAAGATTTAATATCTTATTTGATCCTGACTGAATTGGCAGATGAATAAACGGCATTAGTTTTTTTGAGTTTTTGTAGCAATTTATTAAATCATCACTCATGTCTTTTGGATGTGATGTTATATATCTAGTTCTCTTTAGCTCTTTTATATTTTCTAAAGCCATTATTAGATCAGATAATCTATATTCTTTTTTATTTTCTATGCTTGAGTACGCATTGACATTTTGTCCTAATAAAATTATTTCTTTAGCTCCACTTTCGATTAATTGTTTAACTTCATTTAAAATTTGGTGAAATGGTCTTGAATACTCAGGTCCACGTGTGTATGGTACAACACAAAAGTGACAAAACTTATCACATCCCTCTTGAATTGTGATAAATGATGATACGTTACTATCTTGGTTTTTTATTTCTCTCAAATAATCAAATTTTGATGCGGAGTCAAAATCAGTTATTTCATTTCTAATTTTATTACGCTCAAAATTTTCAATTGTATAATTTAACTTATGGTAGGATTGTGGTCCGATAACAAAATCAATATAAGGCTCTCTCTTTAACATTTCAGAGTTTTCTGCTTGTGCAACACAACCTGCTACAATAACAATTGGTTTTACTTTTCCTTCAAATTTTTGTTTTACTCTTCCTATTTCGTGGTAAACTTTTTCTTTAGCTTTATCTCGAATGTGGCACGTATTAAGTATAAAACAACTACTTAACTCTAATGATTTAGTCTCTGTAAAACCGATTTTTTTGATTGTATCTAAAATTCTATTTGAGTCATAAACATTCATCTGGCAACCAAATGTTTTTATAAATACTCTTTTTGTCATTAATTAAGTTTTTTTTTTAACACCATAAAGCTCGAGCTTATGGTCGACTAACTCATAGCCATACTTGTCAGCAATTTTTTTTTGAAGTTCCTCTATATCATTATCGACAAATTCAATTATTTCTCCTGTTTTAATGTCGATTAAATGATTGTGATCATCATTGATCTCGTATCTTGCCTTGCCTGCTTTAAAGTCGTGTTTTACTAGTATTCCAGCCTCCTCAAAAAGTTTAACAGTTCTGTAAACTGTTGCGATACTGATTTTTGGATCTATTTTTGACACTCTGTTATATAATTCATCAACATCAGGGTGATCAGACTCTCCATATGTCTCTTTTGACTCTGAAATTACTCGAGCAATAATTTTTCTTTGCTCTGTAAGTTTTACACCTTTTTCAATACATTTTTTTTCTATTGTTTCTGACATCAACTAATTTAACTCTAATAAATCGGATTAATCAAATTTTTTTTAATTTTATATTTTCTACATAAATTCGGCAATTCTTTCCAATTTTTTAATTTTTTTTTGTCATTTTCTGAGAAGTCTGAAGAGCTAAAACAATAATAGTCAATATCCTTTGCTAGGTGTATACCTTTTACAATTGATAATGAGTTTCTTATACCGGCAAAACTTCCAGGTCCCCGATTTACGTATATTTGATTTAGATCTGTTAATCTTATTCTGTATATCTTTAAAAAATCGTTAATTAAAATTGTTATTTTATCAAAATTGCTTTTGCTATTTTCATGACTACTAGTATAAATATTTTCATCATTTATTATGATTAATAAAATTTTCTTACCTGTTGCGTCAATTATCAAATTTTTCATTTTTTTTATACTTTTGAGCGATTCTATTGCAGTCGAAAATGATAGTAAATACTATTCTAGAGAAACCGGTACATTATCTCTCATGTATCATAGATTCAACGAAAATAAGTATCCGTCAACAAATGTTAAAATGGAAATTTTTGAAAAACAAATTCAAATTATCAAAAATAAAAATTATAAATTTGAAAATCCAGATAATTTTCAAAAGAATTTTGACAGACCAAAGGCTGAAAAGAAAATTTTGTTAACTATTGATGATGCATTTTCGTCATTTTATGAAAATGCATGGCCATTTTTAAAAAAAAATAAAATTCCTTTTATCTTATTCGTTTCAACTGAGCCAGTTGGAAAAAATGGTTATATGACTTGGGAACAAATAAAAGAGGTTGAAAAAGAAAAATTTGCATTTATTGGAAATCATTCACATTCTCACAAATATCTAATAGATTTTAGTTTTGAGGAGTTCAAGGACGATATAAATAAATCAATTAATATTTTTAAGGATGAGCTAGGTTATAATCCAGTGTTTTATTCCCACCCCTTTGGAGAATACAGTTTAGATCATGTCAATTTTATCAAAAAAAAATTTAAGTTTGCCTTTGGTCAACATTCTGGTGTTATAGATATAAACAAAGATAAATACCAACTGCCAAGATTTCCAATTAATGAAAAATATGGTGATTTAGATAGATTTAGTTTTGTTGTTGATTTATTGCCACTTCAGTTCAAAAAAGTAAGTCCAATTGATATGTATGTAACTGATAATAATCCACCAAATTTAAAAATTGATTTCTTTGAAGAACAAAAAAATATAAAAAATATAAATTGTTTTTCTGACGAAGGAAATAAGTGGGAAAAATCTAAAGTTACCTTTGCTGGTAATACCTTAAAAATAAATTTCAGGGATAAATTTCTATTTAGAAGAGGAAGAGTTAATTGTTCTCTAAACGATGACGGATGGAGATGGTTTGGAATTCAATTTACTGTCAAAACAAATTAGATTATATTTTTAAGTTGTATACTTGTAGGCAATAGCTTAACTTTATCAAAGTCTTGAAGAGAGTTTTGTTCAATTATTTTTTTAATAATTTTCGTATATTCAACACCTGTAGCTGCATACTTATCTAGATAGTCTGCAAGGTCAAGACTATCTAATTTCTGATCTCTTTCTCTCATTAATGCTCTTGCTTTTCTAAATTCTCTGTAGCTATTATGAGTATTCAGATTTCTTTGATATGCTCTTACAGATGCTTTGAGAACTTTAAACTTCATTACTTTATGAGATCCATCGCTAGAATCTGCTCCAGCAGGTTTTATTCCCTCTCCGCTAAAAGTCCACTGTCCGAACAACGCATTTCCCTCTATTGCAAATCTTGAGGTACCCCATCCTGTTTCCTTAGCTGCTTGAGCTAAAGCTAGAGATACTGGTATTTCATCCATACGAATTTTTAGTGTTGATAAATCTTTATTGACCACACCATACTGTTTAAATTTTGAATTTAGCCATCGGATTTCACTATTTGAATTATTTTTTTTATTTAATACTCTAAATAGTTTTATTCTGTCTAATTTAATTCTATTATTTTCCTCTAGGACCAAAGGTAAAATTATTTCTAAAAAAAGTTTTTTTTTTTCCTTTGTGCTTTCAATCTTTCTAATTTCTTCTGGTAGTAAAGAGAGTTTAATAGGTTTGACCAATTTTGATTTTCTTATTTCATTTAGATCATATTCAGTATCTTTGAATAATTCCTTAACTGTTGATGTACTTAGCCTTACTGTATCTGTTGGCATTTCATCAAATGAGAAAATATCCTCAAATAAATTTTTAGTGTCTAAAATTTGATCAACATCCTCTTTTTCCTTAAGAGGCTTACCTTCTAGTACTTTTTGGAAGTCAACTTTAGAGTTATTATCAATACTTTGTTTTATTACCTGGAGCTCTTTTTTTACATCTATGGATAAAGGTAAAAGAAAAAAAATTAATATTAAAACTAAACTGCTCGCGATTGTATAGTATAAGCTTTTTAACTCACTAAAATTAAAAAAATTCCTCTTTTTTTTTAATACAAAACCTCTTTCGCTTATTATTTTTCTTATTTGTTTTAGATTTAGTTTTGGTTTTTTTAAAATTTTAAGATTAATTTTTGAATTTTTAAACATGCTTATTTCTAAATAGCCTCGACCTGTTTAACGTCTGGAATGTAATGTGTCAAAAGATTTTGAACTCCTTGTTTTAAAGTTATAACAGAGCTTGGGCAGCCTGAACAACTGCCGCGTAACTGTACCTTTACAATACCATTCTTAAATTCTATAAATTTTATATCTCCTCCATCTCTTGCTACTGCAGGTTTAATCTTTGTATCTAATATTTTTATAATCTGCTTTTCGACTTCTTTCAGATTTTCAACATTTACAATTGATGGTTTTTTATCAATAATAACTTCTTTACCATTTGCGTAATACTCATTTAGTAACGCTAGTACAATATGTTTAATATCTTCCCAATCTACATTTTCTTGTTTATTTATTGACAAAAAGTCTTCGGTCAGAAAAATACTTTCGACACCCTTTACAGAAAAAATATTTTTTAACAAAATATTATCCGTCGTTCCGTCTTTTGAAATTTCAATAGGGCCAATTGATGATACTTTTTTACCAGTAACAAATTTTAAAGAATTCGGGTTTGGAGTTTTTTGAGTTTGAATAAACATAATATTTATATAGTTATTTTTTTTTAATTTTAAATATCATTTTTTAAAAACCTATTATTTTTTTAAGTTTTTCAACTTTCAATTTTGCCATCTTTTCTGCTTTTTTAGAACCTTTTAACAAAATATTATCTATAAATTCAGGATCTTTTTCTAATCTTTTAATTTCCTCAGATATTGGGAAAATTTTTTCCACAATTATTTCTGCTAAATCACTTTTGAATTCTGAAAAATTTTTTCCACTAAATTGATCAATTGTATTTTTGAGACTTTGATCGGATAAACTAGAATAAATACTAAATAAGTTTTCGATTTCAGATCTTTTATTGAGATCTTTTTCCTCTACTGGCATTGGATCATTATCTGTTTTTGCTTTTTTAATTTTATTAATGATCTCATCTTTAGTATCTTTCAAATTTATTCTACTTAAATCAGATGGATCTGATTTACTCATTTTTTTTGTTCCATCTTTTAAGCTCATTATTCTTGCAAAATTTTTTTGGATCAATGGCTCTGGTATTTTAAAAAAATCTGGACACTCATAATCTAAATTAAATTTTTGAGCAATGTCTCTTGATAATTCCAAGTGCTGTTTTTGATCTTCTCCCACCGGAACATGAGATGCATCGTACAATAGAATGTCTGCAGCCATTAAAACGGGGTAGATATAGAGTCCTATACTTGCTTTTTCTTTATCCTTCCCTGCTTTCTCCTTAAACTGGGTCATTCTATTTAACCAACCCATTCTTGCGACACATCCAAGTATCCAAGATCCTTCTGAATGAGCTGGAACTAATGATTGATTAAAAATTATGCTTTTTTCGGGATCAATACCACTTGCTAAAAATGCTGCTGTCGTTTCTCTAATATTATTTTTTAATTCCTTAGGATTTTGCTTAACAGTTATTGCATGTAAATCTACTACACAAAAAATACATTGGTTACTTTTTTCATTTTGAAGATCTACAAAATTTTTAATTGCTCCGATATAATTACCTAAATGTAAATTACCGGTTGGCTGAACACCAGAAAATATTTTTTTAGCCATAAATTAATACTTTAATTTAATATCCGATATTTTAAAAGCTTTAGTAATGATCGATAGCATAACATAAACTATTAATGTTAAAACCACCACTGCGAGCATAGTTATTAACTTATGTCTACTTTCAAAAGCTAGATATTCTTGGGTCATATTGATTAGATAGTGAAATAGAGAAGATGTTATCAATGAAACTAAAACAATTCTAATAAATGAAATAATAATATCTAATTTAAAGTTAAAATAATTTTTATAAATTAAATAAAATAATAGCAATAATGAATTAAGCCAGGATGATATAGATGTTGCTATAGGAATTATTATAAATCCAATTTTATTAAAAAAATATATACTAATAATAACATTAATAATTACAGAAATGACCGAAAAATAAAATGGAATTTTAGTGTTTTGTCTTGCGAAAACAAAACTTGAAAAAACTTTAATAAATGCAAATGCAGGCAATCCAAGAGCAAAATAAAAAAGTGCATTAGCCGAATTTTTAACACTCAAAATGTTAAAAGAACCATATCCAAAGAGCGAGGATATAATTTCTTCAGATGCAATTAACAATGCA
Source organism: uncultured Pelagibacteraceae bacterium (assembly GCA_902598425.1). Taxonomy (GTDB): domain Bacteria; phylum Pseudomonadota; class Alphaproteobacteria; order Pelagibacterales; family Pelagibacteraceae; genus Pelagibacter. The sequence goes on from CACKBK010000001.1 coordinate 105,899, forward strand.
AGAGTTGCTGGAAAACTTAAAAATAAACTAAGCTCTAGTGACTTATTTTGTATAAGTTCAATTTTGTTTTTATTTTTTTCTTTAACATACCTACTCAGGTTGGGAAGTAATATTGTGCCTATTGCTATTCCGGCTATAGCTAAATTAATCTGATAAATTCTATCTGCATAATATAAATAGGAAACTGCACTTGCTTGAAATGATGCAATAATTGTTCCAACTAAAATATTGATTTGAGTTACGCCAGAAGAGAAAATACTTGGCAAAAGTTTTGTAAAAAATAACTTTACATTTTTTGTTAGTTTAAATTTTAGTGACATATTTAAAGAAACAATGTTTTTAACAAACCAGATTAATAATAAGAATTGAATTATCCCCGAAATAGTTACTCCATAAGCTAAATATTTCACAAGATCGTCATTTAAATATCTACCAAAAAGTAATATTAAAATTAAAATTATATTTAAGACTATCGGTGCTGCAGCTGATAATGCAAACTTATTATGTGAATTTAGTATTGCTGCAAAAAAAGATGCTAAACTTATAAAAAATAAAAAAGGAAATGTTATTCTAGTTAGATAAATTGTAAGTTCAAGTTTTTCAGAATTTTCTGTAAAGCCTGGAGCAATTAAAAGTACAAACCATGGCATAAAAATTTCAATAATTAAAATTAAAAAAAGTAAACCGATTATTAAAATATTATATATTTCGTTTGCAAATTTTTGAGACGGCTTTTTGCCTTTTGTTAGTTCTGCTGAGTAAAGAGGCACAAACGCAGCATTAAAAGTTCCCTCTGAAAATAATCTTCTGAAAGTGTTTGGGATTCTAAAAGCAACGAAAAATGCATCGGCTAACGAACCAGATCCCAAGAATATTGCTATAAATAAGTCTCTTAAATATCCAAGAACTCTACTTAATAAAGTGAAGAAGCTAAATGTCCCGGTTGACTTAATTAGATTCATAAATCATATTAGTCTTAATTTAGCTCCATTTGTATAGCTAATTGTATTAAATGAAAAAAAATAAAATTGAGCATTATTCAGATAAAGAGGCACTAGAATTTCATCATAATAATAAATCTGGAAAAATCGAGATTGTTTCCTCAAAACCAATGACAACTAAGAGAGACCTGGCTCTTGCCTATTCTCCTGGTGTTGCCGCACCTGTTAAAGCAATTTATAAAAACCCTGACTTAGCCTATGATTACACAACAAAAGGTAATCTTGTTGCGGTAATAAGTAATGGGTCTGCAATATTAGGCTTAGGAAATTTGGGTGCAATTGCGTCTAAACCAGTAATGGAGGGAAAGGCTGTTTTATTCAAAAGGTTTGCAGACATTGACTCAATAGATTTAGAAATTGACTCAAATGATGCAGATGAAATTATTAAATCTATTAAGAATTTTTCAAAAAGTTTTGGAGGTATTAATCTGGAGGATATTGCTGCTCCTGATTGTTTTATAATTGAGAGAAAGTTAAAAGAAATTTTAGACATCCCTGTTTTCCATGATGACCAACACGGGACTGCAATTATTACATGTGCTGCATTAATTAATGCGATCGATATAGCAAAAAAAGATATTAAAAAAATTAAAGTCGTAGTAAATGGCGCAGGAGCCTCAGCAATGGCATGCACCAACCTTTTTATAAAAACTGGTGTTATAAGAAAAAATATTACGATGTTAGATAGAAAAGGAGTAATCCATAAAAAACGTGATGGTCTTAATCAATGGAAAGCTGCTTTTGCTATAGACACAAAAGATAGAACATTAAAAGATGCAATTAAAAATGCAGATGTGTTTTTGGGTCTCTCCTCTGCTGGTGTTTTAAAGAAGGATATGGTCAAGTTGATGTCTAAAAATCCAATTATTTTTGCCTGTGCCAATCCAGATCCAGAAATTACACCTGAGGAAATAGAAGAAGTAAGAAAAGATGCAATAATAGCAACTGGAAGATCTGATTACCCAAATCAAGTTAACAATTTAATTGGCTTTCCTTATATTTTTAGAGGGGCATTGGATGTGAGAGCAAAAACAATAAATGAAGAAATGAAAGTTGCAGCTGTGAAAGCAATTGCTTCTTTAGCTAGAGAACGTGTTCCAGATGAAGTTGTTGCGGCTATGGGAGGGGAAAGGCCGACTTTTGGAAGAGAATATATTATCCCTTCTACTTTTGATCCTAGATTAATAAGTGTCATACCTGTTGCAGTTGCTAAAGCAGCAATTAAAACCGGCGTTGCAAGAAAGAAAATTGAGAATTTTAATATTTATTCTGAACAACTTAAACAAAGACTTGATCCCTCCGTTACGATTATGCAGGGTATAAATAATCAAATTAAAAAAACTCAAAAAAAAGTTGTTTTTGCAGATGGAGAAGATGAAAATACTTTAAAAGCAGCTATAGCATTTAAAAATGCAGGCTTAGGAATACCTATGATTGTTGCAAAAGAGGAAATTATTAAAAAAAAACTAAAAGAGATCGGATACAGCGAAAACTTCAATATTGAAATTGTAAATGCGAAAAAAAATAAAATTTTAAGAGAAAAATACATAAGATTTCTATTTAACAAATTACACAGAAAAGAAGGTTTGCTCGAGAGAGATTGTGATAAAATGACTAGAAACGACAGAGTAATATGGGCTTCATGTATGGTTGAGTGTGGAGATGCAGATGCTATGGTAACTGGCAATACTAGACGATATTCTCAATCATTAAAAAAAATAACTAAAGTTATTGATGCTAGACCAGGTGAGATAATGTTTGGACTAAATATGGTCGTCAGTAAAGGCAAAACTGTTTTCATTGCTGATACAACAGTTCACGAATACCCCACATCAAAACAATTGGCAGAAATTGCAAAATCTGCTGCAAGAGTTGTTAGATTATTCGGTTTTGATCCAAAAGTTGCTTTCTTATCCCACTCTACATTTGGTCAACCTATTACCAGCAGAACAAAACATATAATAGATGCTGTTGACATTTTAAAAAAAATGAAAGTCGATTTTAAATTTGATGGAGATATGCAACCAGATGTAGCACTTAATACTGATTATAAAGATCTCTATCCGATGTCAGAAATTGTTGGAAACGCAAATGTGCTTATTATGCCTGGACAGCATAGCGCTGCCATCTCTTACAAGATAATGAAAACTTTAGGAGATGTTAAGGGCATAGGACCTTTATTGATTGGACTAGGTAGAGCAATTGAAGTTGCACCTCTAAGATCTTCAACATCAGATATACTTAACCTTGCATCTGTAGCAGCATACTCTGCAGGTGTAATTAACTATGGAAAAATAAATTAAGAAAATGTTAACAGAATTATTACTGTTAATTATTTTATATTTAACATTTCTTTGGGCCACTGCTTGGATAAGATATTTTAATAATTTAGATGCAAGATTTGGTGATACTATTTGGAGGTGGAGCTACGACTATCCAGTTAAAGGAAAAAGAGATATTTCAAACTTAGATGACGAAAATTTCGTAATACTCAGAAGGAAAAGAAATCGAGCAGTTACAATAATGTACTGGATTTTTTTTCTAAGTTTTATAATTTTTATGTCTTTTATAAGTAAAATTTTATTTTTAATTTTAAATTAGTTTTTTTGTATCCTTAAATCTTCAACTAATAAAATACTAGCGACGACTTTATCCACATCCAGAATAGATTTGGCTTCTTTAATAACTTGTTTCATCTCATCCTTATCTTGCGCAATACCGTATATGTAAATTTTTTTTTTATAAGTATCTATATTGTAATTTGTAGATTTAATTTTCTTGTTTACAATCATTGCGGTTCTTAATTGACTCGTAATTAAAAGATCTTTGGCTGATTGTTTAAAATTAAATTCCTCTTTTATAATGATATTATTTTTAACAGATCTCACGCCATTAGTTTCCCAAGCCATTTTTGTAATTTGTAGTTTTTCTTCAGGATCATCAACTTTTCCAGTAATAAAAATTCTACCATCTAGTACTTTTGTGTTAATAGATAAAACATATTTTTTATCTTTAAGAAGTAATCTTGAGGATAAATTTTTTTGCATTATATTATCGTCTATTTGTGTACCTATTGATCTTGGATCTAAAGCAATACTAACTCCCGTTCCAAATATTCCTTGGGAGGAAGTCCCAACACAACTTGTTATTAAGAATAATAATAATATTTTAAAAGCAATATTAACTTTCATTTTTTATGTTTAAGCAAAAATTATAGATTTCTTTCTTAGAAATTTTTTTATTTTTACTAATTATTTTTGTTATATCTTTTATACTATATTTTTTTATTAATTTTTTAATTTTTTTCTTATCATCATCATCCAAAAAAT
>CACKBK010000002.1 GCA_902598425.1 uncultured Pelagibacteraceae bacterium
AATTATGTGTGATGCATTTAACAGATTTACCAGTACAACTTTTTTTGATTTCCTTTTTACAAGCTATGGTTTTAACTTTTTCATCTAGAGCTAAAAATATTTCAGCAATTTTAATATCTTCAGGGTTTTTATTTAATACGTAACCACCATTAATCCCACGAACACTTCTCACTACATTATTTTTTTTTAATTTTAAAAAAATTTGTTCTAAATAAAGAATTGAAATATTTTGTCTTAATGAAATATCTCTTAAGCTCACTGGATTATGAGATGAAAATTTTGCAAGATCTGCTAATGCCATTACAGCATATCTAGATTTAGTATTTAGCTTCATAAATGTTATTTTATGCGACTTATATATATACCCGACTAAAATAGTCAAGTTTAACAAAAAATTAAAAAGACTCGCAAATCGTCCCATGATTGTTATATAAAGTTTTTCTGTGAGAATAATTATCATTAACACTTATGGAAAATAAAATAGACGAAATTTTTATACCAGGTCCTGCCGGAAGACTAGAAGCTAAATATTTTAAAAGTAAAAAAAATACTTCACCTATTGCCCTTGTTCTTCAACCACATCCTCAGTATGGCGGAACAATGAATAACAAAGTGGTAGTAGAAACTTTTAATATTTTTAAAGAAAATAATTTTTCAGTTTGTAGATTTAATTTTAGGGGTGTTGGAAGAAGTGATGGAGAATTTGATAATGGTCAAGGAGAGCTAGCAGATGCTGCAGCTGCGTTGGATTGGCTAGAGAGAGAAAATTTAGATAATTCTCAGTGTTGGGTATCAGGTTTTTCATTTGGCTCTTTAATTGCGATGCAACTTCTTATGAGAAGACCAGAAATAAATAGATTTATTGCAATATCACCGCAACCAAATGTTTATGATTTTTCATTCTTATCGCCTTGTCCGACATCAGGATTGATGACGTATGGTAAAAAAGATGAATTAGTACCTTTTGAATTTATAGATGAATTAAATAAAAGGTTAAGCTCTCAAAAAGGTATAAAAGTCGAATTTCAATCTATAGCTGATGCTAATCATTTTTTCTCAAAGTCTGAAAAAAACTTAATTAGTGCTTTAGAAAAGTACATAAAAAAAGAAACTACTGTTTTTTAAAAATTCGAGACTGAAACTCCACCAATACTTGGTTCGTTACATCCAGTCGTTTCAGGAAATGAAATTGGTAAATTAAGAAGTGATCTAATACCCAAGAAGGCGAAAGCTTGTGACTCAATAAAGTCACCATTTAAATCTAAATTATCAATCATATTTATTTTTTTATTAATTTTTTTTTCTATTTTTTTAATTAAAAATTTATTCTTTCTTCCACCACCAGACACATAAATATTATTATTTGAAATATTCTTTGAAATTATTTCAGCAGTAAACTCTAATAATGTAGCTGCCCCATCATTTAAAGATAATCCTCTTACAAATGAATAATCAAAATCGAAAATATCAAATGATTTTTTTTTGCTGATTTTACTATTAAAAAAAAAATCTAAAGCATTTTCTAAAATTATGTGATCGATTTTTCCTGACTCTGCAATTTTTCCATCTAAATCAAATAATTTATTAGTATTTTTTTTTATCCATTTATCAATTAAACAATTACCCGGACCAACGTCTTTAGCAAAAATCTTTTCATCATTATTTATAAATGTCTCATTTGATATTCCTCCGATGTTTAAGAACGTAGCAGAGTTTTTTTTTGTCAGTTTAAATAAAAGTTTATGGAATATGGGTGTAAGAGGAGCACCCTGACCACCGTTCATCAAATCGTTTTTTCTAAAATCATAAATTACTTTTTTCTTTGTAATTTGTGATAAAAGTTTGCCATCTCCTATCTGCAATGATATTCTTTTATCACCATCATGAAACATTGTTTGACCATGAAAGCCAATAAGATCAATTTTTATTTTTTTCTCTGAAATAATTTTATTTGATATTTTAGCATGAAATAAAGTTATTTTCTTTTCTAACTTTTCTAACTCGCTTTTAAATTTAGTAATATCTTGTTTTGTTAATATTTTATCCCTACAAGTATATAAATTTTCACGTGTATCTTCATCATACTCAAAAAATTCATCGTAAATTGGTTCATATTGATCTTTTCCATTGGATGAAATTACGGATGCGTCTACTCCATCCATTGAGGTCCCACTCATTAAACCAAGTCCAAAATAAGTTTCTTTCATTGGTATTTTTAAATTAATTTTAATAAAGTATATTGATTCTACACATTTTTAAAAATATGGAAAATTCATTCTTAAAAGAATTCAAAGAGAGAGAATATTACAATCAGTGCACAAACGAAATTGAGCTTGAAAATATTATGGGTAGCTCAAAAATTAAAGCTTATATTGGTTTTGACTGCACAGCTCAAAGCTTGCATGTTGGAAGTCTTTTACAAATAATGTGTTTGCGTTTATTACAAAAATTTGGCCATCAGCCCATAGTTTTACTTGGTGGAGGTACAACTAGAATTGGTGACCCCTCCGGTAAAGAAGAAACTAGAAAAATCTTATCTGAAAAAGAAATAGAAAAAAATATTAAAAATATACAAAATGTTTTCAAAATTTTTCTAAAAACTAAAAATCCAAAAACTAAACCCATTTTTGTAAATAATTTTAAGTGGTTAGGTAAATTAAACTATATAAGATTTTTAAGAGATATTGGTAAACATTTTACAATAAATAAAATGTTAAGTTTTGATAGTGTCAAATTAAGATTGGATAGAGAACAGTCATTAAGTTACATGGAATTTAATTATATGATTTTACAGGCATATGATTTTTTAGAATTAAGCAAAACAAAAAAATGTATCTTACAAATTGGTGGTTCAGATCAATGGGGTAATATTATAAATGGGGTTGATCTTATAAAAAGACATTCTAGCAAATCTGTTTACGGTTTAACAACTCCACTAATAACCTTAGCATCAGGTGCAAAAATGGGAAAAACAGAACAAGGTGCAATTTGGTTAGACAAAAAACTACTTTCTCCATTTGATTATTGGCAATTTTGGAGAAATACTGATGACCGAGATGTAATTAAATTTCTAAAAATGTTTACTGACCTTGATTTAAAGGAAATAAATAAAATATCTAATAATGATATAAATTCTCTTAAAATTATACTTGCTAATGAAGCAACTAAAATGCTTCATGGGAAAGATGCTGCTTTGAGAGCACAAAAAACTGCAAAAAATATTTTTGAAAAAGGTTCTATTGGTGATGATCTTCAATCTGTTGAAATAAAAATAAAATTAATTGAGGACGGAATAAATATAATCGATTTAGTTAATTTAACAGATTTATTTGTATCTAAAAGTGAAATTAGAAGAGCTATTCAAAATAAAGGTTTAAAATTAAACAATATAACAATTGATGATGAAAAATTAATTGTTTCAAAAGATCAATTAGATAATAAAAATTATTTTAAATTATCTCACGGTAAAAAAAAGCATATTCTCTTAAAATTTACTAATTAGTATTTTTAATTTTTTCTAAAGTTCTTGTTATAAATCTTGGGGTTAATGTTTTAATCGGATTTACTGTAGTCTTTAAATTTTTTGGAGGCCCTTTAATCTTAAAACTTACCCCAAAAACTCCCTCGCCCGTTTTCTTACCTACTAAAATATTTCCTAATATAGGGATTGAGGAAACAAATTTATTTATTGTTGTTGCCGGTACAAGTGTTCCTTTTAAACTAATTAATTTATCTTTTTGAACATATCCTTCCATAAGAATAGATATTGCAGGACCAATGGAATAGATCTCATCTATTGACATTTTATCGCCTTTGTTAGTAAAAATCATTTCAAACTCATTAAACCTCACGCCCTCTCCAGTTAATATATCAGCTATACCCTGTAAAGACGCTAATGTAAGAAGTTTTGTTAACGCTGGTAACTCTTTTAATTTAAAATCATAAATATTTAATTGAGAACTTGATGTATTATTAATTTTTGAGGATGAAAAATTAATTTTTCCATCCTCAAAACCTTTAATAAATTTAAACTTTTTTACAAAAGGTTTTGCAAGGTCGGAATAAAATGTAGTCACTTGCTCGTTGTTTTTGGTTAAAATTGAAAGTGATACTTTTTGATTTTTTTTAAATTTTGAATTTAAATTAAGTGCGATTATTTTGCTTCCAATGAGAACAATTTCTCCTGAAAGATCGTTTATAACATGATCTTTATCAATATCATTTTGATCAAATTTAACTTTAAAATGTCTTGTTTTGTTATCAAAGAATTCTACATTTTTTTTTTTATCTCCAGTTAAACCATCATTTATTATTGAATTAAGAGAAAAATTGTTTCCCTCTACTAAATAAGTTTTTTTATTCTTTGTAATAATTAAGTCATTTTTAATTTTATCTTTATCTTCATATTTAAGTTTAATACTTTTGAAATCAGAAATTTTATTGTTGTTATTTATTTGTAAATTATTCACATTAAATTTATTTTTCTCTGAAATTATCGACAAATTCTCAATTATAATATTTTGTTTGTTTTTATTAAGCTTGATATTTAACTGACATTCAACATCTTCATTTTTATAAAAGTTTAATAAACCAAATTTTAGAGGATTTTGATTTAGCGAAAGTTTTAAATCAAACTTTGAGCTATTTTTAAAATTTTCTATTTGATATTCAATGTTTTCTTTTTTTTCAGAAATAAATATTTCACCTCCACCAGATATCTTAAAACCATTTTCATACTTTAAATAAATTTTATTTTTTTTTATATCAATTTTGTTTGTTAAATTGGGCAAAATTTCTTTAAATATTTTATTATTTATATTATATTCTGCGCTTTCTATATCGATATTTGATTTAAGATTTAAATTTTTAAATTTAAATTTTTTATCAACTTCAAACGAAAAATTACTGTCAGAAGATAAAATTAGATTTTTAAAGTTTATATTTTTAATATAGTTAGAGTATAATTCTTGATCAATCGTAGATTTTGAATTTTTTATATTGCCACTGATTTTATAAATATCATTAATTTTTATTAATTGTAAATCATTTGAGGAAATCGCTAGATTTTTATAATCTAAATTGACATCAGTAAGAGTGGTATTTTTTTCCTTATATTTAAACTTAAAATTAATTTTTTTAATTTCATCATTATTGAAAAGTTTCAAAGAATAATCTTTTACTTCTCCGGTGATTAAATAATTATTTTCTATTTGTCCCTTTTCATTTATTTTTAATCTTGCATTAATATTCAACTTTCCACTTTTTGAAACTTTATCAATTATTAACAATTGTGGACTGTCTTTAAAAGCTCTTGCAAATTTAATAATATTTTTTACTTCATTATAATCTGTTGTAAAATTTAAATTTGTAATTCCAAAATCTTTCTTAAAAAAAGATTTAATGTCATATCCTGTAGAAACTTTTTTTAGATTTAGTTTTTTATTAGCTATTTCAATTACTGGATTTTGAGTCACTATTAAAACTTTTAATTCAAATAGCTCGATTATAAGTTTAATTTTTTTTAGTTTTACATCTATTTCTGGATGAATATTTCTAATTTTATCAGAAATAAGTTTATTAAATCTATTAGTTTCTATACCAAAAACACTTAAATATGTTAATGAAACAAAAAAAATTAAAATTAAGGATACAAAAAATATTTTTAATATTTTTATCATTTTAATTGAATAAAGAGCTTTCTAAAAAACTGTCAATTTCTCCATTAAGAACTTTTTCAGGGTCAGAGCTTTCAAAATTTGTTCTATTGTCTTTAACTAATCTATAAGGTTGTAAAACATATGAGCGTATTTGGTGACCCCAGCCAATTTCAGTTTTAGCACTCTCATTATTTTCTACTTCTTTTTGTTTTTTTTTTAATTCATAATCATAAAGTCGTGCTTTTAACATTTTCATGCATGTTTCTTTATTTTTATGTTGTGAGCGTTCGTTTTGACACTGAACCACAATTTTTGTCGGTAAATGTGTTATTCTTACTGCACTATCAGTTGTGTTTACGTGTTGTCCCCCTGCGCCGCTTGATCTATATGTATCAACTCTCAAATCTTTATCTTTAATGTCAATTTCTATAGTGTCATCGACTATGGGATACACCCAGACACTTGCAAAACTAGTGTGTCTTCTAGCACCAGAGTCAAAAGGAGATACTCTCACAAGTCGGTGAATTCCAGACTCCGACTTTAACCATCCATATAAATATTCGCCTTCAATTTTAAAAACAGTAGATTTTAATCCAGCTTCATCTCCTTTATGTTCACTGATTAGACCTGTTTTAAATCCCTTGTTTTGAGCCCACTTAAAATACATTCTTTTTAACATTTCAGCCCAATCTTGACTTTCAGTCCCCCCTGCTCCTGCATGTATTTCCATATAACAATCTAAAATATCACTTTCGTTTGAAAGAAAACATTTTATCTCATTTTTTTTTGTAATTATTTTTAAATTTTCAATATTTTGAATTATATCTTTTAACATAGATTGATTATTTTCTTCGTTAGCTAATTTAAATAGATCAGCTAAATCTTTTACTTCAGTAATTGATTTTTTGTGAGTATTTACAAGTTCTTCTAAAAATTTTTTCTTTTTAAATATTTTTTGAGCTTCAGACTTATTATTCCAAAAATCTGGCTCAAGTATTTTTTGATTTATTTTGTCTAAATTATATATAACTTTATGCTTTTCAAAGATACTCCTGTATTCTTTGGCACGTCTTTTCTATTTCAGCCTTGTTATTTGAAAATTCATTTTGCATTAATAGAACCTTAATACATTATTATTTTTTAATCTATTATTTATTTTTGATTTTATTAAATCTTCCTTATTAATATCCTTTTTTTTGAAGACTTCGATAATTGTTTTTTTTGTTCCAAAAGATGCTTTCTCTCCTGTCTCAGAATCAACAACCATCATTACAACATCATTTGCAACTTTAAATGGTCTGGCATCTTTCTTTTTGGTTGAATTCTTTATAAAATTTTTAAAGATCGGCATTGCAGTTTTTGCGCCTGTCTCTCTTTTTCCAAGAGATTTTGGATTATCATGACCAACATATACACCAACAAGCAATTTAGATGTAAAACCTATAAACCATGTATCAGTATTTTTATTTGTTGTGCCGGTTTTTCCTGCTAAATCCAAATTTAGGTCTCTCAAGCCTTTACCAGTTCCTCTTTGAACAACCCCTTGTAATAAAGATGTCATTTGATATGCAGTTTCTGATGAAAAAATTTGCTCAAAGTTGTCAATAATATTTGGATATTGATTTCCCAAATGAGAAATTTCATCACATTTATTACAAACTCTATTATCAGTATTCAATATTGTATTTCCTTCACTGTCTTGAATCCTATCAATTAATATTGGAGTAACTAATTTTCCTCCATTAACAAATGACGAGTAAGCAGAGCTTAATTTTAATAAAGTTGTCTCAGCAGAACCTAATGAGATAGATAAAAGTTCGTTTGGATTATCATAAATTTTAAGTTTCTTTGAAAAATCCACAATTTTATTTAAACCTAAGTCTTGAGAAATTCTAACTGTCATTAAATTCCTAGATTTTTCTATTCCTGTTCTCAAAGTTGATAAACCATAAAACTTTTTTCCATAGTTTTGGGGCTTCCATAATTTAAGATCTGTTCCTTGTTCTAAAACTAATGGTGCATCAAGCACTAAGGATGAAGGTGTATAATCATTCTCTAAAGCAAGAGCATAAATGAAAGGTTTAAAAGCAGAACCTGGTTGTCTTAATGCTTGAGATGCTCTATTAAACTCGCTTTGTTTGAAACTAAATCCGCCAGTCATTGCTAATACTCTTCCAGTGAAAGGATCCATTACGACTATAGAGCCATTTACCTCTGGTATTTGTTTTAAACTATAAATTCCCTTTTTTATTTTTTTTACAAAAATAATGTCACCTTTTTTGAAAATTTCAGAAATTTCTTTTTTTATCCAATTAATATCTTTGTATTCTATTATACCAGTTTCATTTTTATCTGTTTCAATTTCTATTGAAAATTTATTAATATTTTTTACTATTGCTAAATCCCAATTAAAAACTTTTTCAAGTTTTAATTTTTTTAAATCTTTACTCCATACCTCGCTATAAACTTTATTATCTAAGGGACCTCTCCAGCCTTTTCTTTTATCATATGCAATAAGTCCATCTCTTAAAGCCTCTGTAGCAATAGTCTGAAGATTTAAATCAAGTGGAGTTTTGATATTCAATCCCTCTTTATAAACCTTATCATATCCAAATTTATCAAGTATACCCTTACGAACATCTTCAACATAATAAAGTGAGTTTTCTAACAATATTTTTTTTCTTTTTTTTAGTTTTATTTCCTCTCTGATGAATGAATTATATTGTGCGGAATTTATAAAATTATTATCAAGAAGATTTTTTATTACCAAATCTCTTCTAAATTTTGCTAACTTTTTATTTTTATAAGGATTATATCTACTGGGTGCTTTTGGAAGTGCTGCAAGTAAGGCGGACTCAACATATGTTAAATCAGTAATTGGCTTATCAAAATATTCCAAACTTGCTGCTGCTACACCATAAGTTCCTCCACCTAAATAAATTTGATTTAAATAAAGTTCTAAAATCCTCTCTTTTGATAGAGCTCTTTCAATACGAAATGCTAAAATGGCTTCTTTGATCTTCCTATTCAAACTCACTTCATTAGTTAAAAGAAAATTTTTTGCCACTTGTTGGGTTATTGTTGAAGCGCCCTCTAATCTTTTTGAACTTAAGACGTTGGAGATATTATTTATTATAGCCCTCAAAACTCCTTTAGCATCTACGCCTGGATGATTAAAAAAATTCTTGTCCTCAGCAGAAAGAAACGAGTTTATAATTTTTTCTGGGATTGCATTGTAAGGAACAAAAATTCTCTTTTCTGTTGAAAAATCACTTACTAGCTCTCCATCTCCTGAGTAAACTTTGCTAGATACTGGGGCCTTATAATTTTTTAAAAATTTATAATCAGGTAGATTATTAGAAAATGCCCATAAAATTGATATTGATAAAATGGCAAATAGTAAAATTCCACTAATTGCTAAAACTAATACCTTTTTAAGTAACATGCTCATTTTAGTTTATTTATTTATCAAATTTGTTAATGTTAAGGCACAGAATTTATAAATAGAATAAATTAAAAACAATGATCAAAATAATCAAAAAATTATGGAAAAGAATTTATACATTGATGCATCGCATCCAAATGAAACTAGGGTTGTTCTTAAATCGAATGGCAATATTGAAGATTACGAATACGAAAGCTTAAACAACACATTAGTAAAAAATAATATATACTTAGGTAAAGTAAGCAGAGTTGAGCCATCTTTACAAGCAGCTTTCATAGATTTTGGTAAAGAGAGACATGGTTTTTTATCATTTAATGATATTCAATCTGATTATTATCAAATTCCAAAAAGCGACTTAGAGAAAATTAAACAAGAAGAGGAAAAAGTAAGGGAAGAATTAATTAAAGAAAGTGAAAAAGCGGAGGAGAAAGGAATTGATCAAAACGTAGTTGAGCTAAATGATCCTGTTGAAAAAAATTCAAATGAAAATAATTTAAGCGAAAAAATTCCACAAAAAAAATATCCAACCAAAAGATATAAAATCCAAGAGGTAATTAAGCCTAATCAAGTTATCTTGGTGCAAGTCTTAAAAGACGAGAGAGGATTAAAAGGAGCAGCTTTAAGTACTTTTATATCAATTGCAGGTAAATATATTGTATTGATGCCAAACACTCCCAAAGGTGGAGGAATATCAAGAAAAATATTTAATCCAGCTGATAGAAAAAAAATAAGAAGTATACTTAATCAAATAACAATACCAAAAGAAATGGGTATTATTGTTAGAACAGCGGGCGCTAATAAAACAAAGAACGAAATAGAAGGAGACCTTGAAAATCTTATAAAAGTATGGGAGTCAATTAAAGAAAATGCAATGAACTCAATCGCGCCTGCTTTAATACATAAAGAAAGTGAAATCATTAAAAGAACATTAAGGGATATTTATGATGAAACTACTCAAAGTATAATTATTGAGGGTAATGATGGTTATCAAAAAGCAAAAAATTTTATGAAATTGATTATGCCATCCCATGTTAAAAAAATAAAAAAATATAGAGATAAAGTTCCCTTATTCATAAAAGAAAAGATAGAAAATAAACTTAATGAAATATTTGAAACTCAAGTTAAACTTAGTTCGGGTGGTTATCTCGAAATTAATCCAACAGAGGCTCTTGTTTCTATAGATATAAATTCTGGAAAATCAATTAAACAAAAAAATGTAGAGAGCACTGCTCTCGATACAAATTTAGAAGCAGCAGAAGAAATAGCGAGACAAATTAAAATTAGAGATTTATCAGGTTTAATAATAATCGATTTTATTGATATGATTAATTTTGGTAACAGAAGACTAGTGGAAAGAAGACTGAAAGAAAAATGTAGAAATGACAGGGCTAGAATCCAAATTGGTAGAATAAGCTCGTTTGGTCTTCTGGAAATGTCTAGACAAAGATTAAGAGAGAGTTCAATTAAATGGAAAATATCACTAACCAACGAGACATTTGCTTTAAAAATTATAAAACTATTAGAAATTCAAATTATAGAAGCAAAAGCAAAAATAGTTGATCTAAAATTATGTGAACAAGTTTGTAATTATATTGAAAATAATTTAAGTGAAAACCTTAGTTATGTTGAGAAAAAATACAAAGTAAAAATAAATTTAATACCTGAAAGTCAATTAATTATTCCAGATTATATTATTCAATTTAAAAATAAAAGTAAAAAAATAATTAATTCTTTAGAAAATTTGTCTAAACTAGAAGTGCACAGTAAAATCGATGAAATTAATAAAAAAACAAAAAAAAATGATAGGCCCCAGAATAAATTTAAAAGAAAAAAATTTTTTAAAAAAAAATTTTATAAAAAAAAAACTAGATCAAACCTTTCTTAGGGCTCGAGGCTTTTCCATAAATAGTTTTTTTTATTCTGCCTGATAAAAATGATTTTCTACCAGCTATAACTGCAAACCTCATTGCTTGGGCCATTTGAATGGGGTTTTTTGCCATTGCTATAGCAGTATTTATTAGAACACCATCACAACCTAATTCCATTGCGATAGATGCATCAGATGCTTGCCCTAATCCCGCATCGATTATTAAAGGTAATTTTGTTCTTGATCTAATAATTTTAATATTAACTTTATTTAATATTCCAAGCCCTGACCCAATTGGTGCAGCAAGCGGCATAATTGCTACGGCTCCTGCATTCTCTAATCTTTTTGCCATTAGTGGATCGTCGGAGCAATAAACCATGACTTTAAAACCTTCTTTAGTCAAAACCTCAGTTGATTTTATGGTTTCTATCATATCTGGAAATAAAGTTTTTTTATCCCCTAACACTTCTAATTTAACTAATTTCCATCCCCCAATCTCTCTAGCTAGTCTTAAGGTTCTCAGAGCTTCTGATGATGTAAAACAACCAGCAGTATTTGGTAAATAAGTTATTTTTTTTGGATCTATATAGTCCATCAATAAAGGTTTTTTTTTATCAAATATATTTACTCTTCTTACTGCAACAGTTACTATTTGAGCACCTGATGCCTTAATAGCCTCAGAACATTCTTTAAAATTTTTGTACTTTCCTGTACCAACTATTAATCTAGATTTAAAATTTTTATTTGAAATATTTAAGTAATCATCCATTTCTAACCGCCTCCAATAAAATGAACTATTTCTATTTTATCTCCATTTTTAATTTTTATTTTATTAATCATTTTCTTATTTATAATCTTTTCATTTACTTCTATTGCAACCTTCTTTAATGAGATTTTATTAGTACTTAAAAGCGATTTTAAACTAATTTTACTGTTTATTGACCTTTTTCTTCCATTAATCTTTATTTTTACTTTGTTTATTTTTTTCATATTATATAAATATTTTATGACGACTAAAATTTTAATTATTAATGGTCCAAATCTTAATCTATTAGGTGAAAGAGAACAATCACAATATGGAACTAAAAATTTTGAAGAATTAAAAAATGAGTGTAAAAAAAAAGCAGATGAACTAGGTATAAAAATTGATATTGTTCAATCAAATATTGAGGGAGAAATTGTAAGTTTAATTCAAGATGCTAGAAATAAATATAACGGCATTATTATAAATGCCGCAGGTTTCACCCATACCTCAGTTGCTATTAGGGATGCTTTAGAAATTTTTAAACAACCAAGTATTGAATTACATATATCAAATATTTATAAAAGAGAGGAATTTAGACAAAAATCCTTAATAAGTGGTGTTGTAAATGGTGGTATCTTTGGTTTAGGTACTGAGGGATATATTTTGGCCATAATTGCAATACATAAAATTTTAGCACATGAAAATTGATAAAAAATTAATTAAAGAGTTAACAGGTTATCTTAACGAATTTAATTTAACTGAGCTAGAATATGCTGATAATGATACAAAAATTAAAGTTTCAAAAGCTCACAATATAAATGTACCATTTAATGATAATCGGAATACTCAAGTAAAAAATGATACTACTACTAATAAAAAAACATCTGGCAACCAAGTAAAATCTCCAATTATTGGAACAGCATATTTGGCGCCTGAACCAGGAGGTAAAAAGTTTACAGAAGTTGGAAAAAAAATTAAAAAGGGTGATACTGTTATGATAGTTGAAGCTATGAAAACTATGAACCACGTTCCGTCACCTTTTGACGGTGTTGTAAAAGAAATTTGTGTTGAAGATGGTTCGCCAGTTGAATTTGATCAAATTATTGCAATAGTTTCTTAATGTTTAAAAAAATTTTGATAGCAAATAGAGGTGAGATTGCTGTCAGAATTATAAGAGCATGTAAAGAGTGGGGAATTTCAACCGTGGCTGTTCATTCTGACGTTGATAGAGAGAGCATGCATGTGAGATTAGCAGATGAAAGTATATGCATAGGTTCTCACCAGCCAGTAAATAGCTATTTAAATATTCCAGCTATAATGTCTGCTATAGAATTAACAAATTCTGAAGCGGTTCATCCAGGATATGGTTTCTTATCTGAAAATTCAAATTTTGCAAAGATATTAGAGGATAATAAAATTAAATTTATAGGACCATCATCAAAATTGATAAAAATGATGGGTGATAAAATACAAGCAAAAAAAATTGCTAAAGAGCATGGATTACCTGTAATTGAGGGGTCAGATGGAGGAGTTTCAGATATTAATGATGCGAAAGAAATTTGCAAAAAAATTGGTTTTCCAGTTTTAATAAAAGCTGCAGGGGGTGGTGGTGGAAAAGGCATGAAAATTGTTTTTGAAGAAAAAGATTTTGAAAATTTATTTCTTACTGCAAAATCAGAGGCAAAAAAATATTTTGGAAATGATGAAGTTTATATTGAAAAATTTTTTCAAAATCCAAGACATATAGAAGTTCAAGTTTTATCAGGCAAAAATGGGACTGTTCACCTTCATGAGAGAGATTGCTCAGTACAAAGAAGACATCAAAAATTAATTGAGGAAACTCCAAGTCCAGTTTTAAATGATGATTTAAGAAAAGATCTTTTTTCAAAAACGGTTAACATGGTTGAGAAAATTGATTATGAGGGAGCTGGCACAGTTGAATTTATTTTTGAAGATGGAAAATTCTATTTTCTTGAAATGAATACAAGAGTACAAGTTGAACATCCTGTCACTGAAATGGTTACTGGAATAGATATTATTAAAGAACAGATTTGGATTGCCTATTCCGGTGAAACCGCACTTAAACAAAAAGATATTAATCCAAGAGGTCATGCAATTGAATGTAGAATAAATGCTGAGGATGCGAGTAAGAATTTTCAACCATCTCCAGGAATTATTGGAATGTGTCATCAGCCCTCTGGATTTAGAACCAGAGTGGATGGTGCAATCTACCAAGGGTATAAAGTAACACCATTTTATGACAGTATGATTTGTAAGTTGATTTGTCATGGCAGAAATAGAACTGAAGCTATTCAAAGGATGTTACGATCTCTAGATGAATTTGTTATAGAAGGTATAACAACTACTATTGATTTACACAAAAAATTACTTACACATAAAAAATTTATAGAATCTGAATTTAATGTTTCTTGGCTAGATAAAGATAAAATAATTTAATAACATTTAGTTATCCAAATATCGTAAACTGGGTGATCAAAAGGTCTTAGAGTTGGGCTAGATGAGAATGTCCAACCATTAAATACAAAAACTTCGTCATTATCATTTCTCTTAAGGTCTTTTACTTGTAAATATGCAGTTATTTCAGGATTATCATCAAATTCAGAATTTTTACATTTTAACGCTTTAATCGAGATGTTTTTAAAAATTTTTTCCTCTAAAATTTTTACCCTCAGTTCATAGCTTTTAGAACTAACTTTATCTAAAACTTTAATTTCTAAATAATTACCCTCCAAAATTGGGTTTTGCGAGTTTGAGGGTATTGAGTAAAGGAGAAAAAAAATAAATAATAAAAAGGAGTTAATTTTTCCAACTAGTATATTTTTTTTTAATTTGATCATTTTTTTTATTTGGATGATATGCTTTATCTGTACCGGTTAAATTTGGTGAGTGAGGTTTTTGCCATTTATATTTTTTTGTATCATGTTTATATTCAACTTTATTTTTCATGAAATGGATCCAAGAAAACCAATCGTTTGGAATTTTTGACGCATCTATTTCATCTTTATAAATAATCCATCTTTTTGTTTTTTTTTTGTTTTCATAATATTTATTACCAAACTCATCTTTTCCGACGAATTTTCCAAAAAAAAATGTATATAATTTTGTACCTAGGGTCTCTTGATTCCACCAAACAAAAATTTTTTTTAAAAATGTCAACATAATTATTTAACTTATTTTCAATTTTAAATTGCAAAAAATAAATTAGACTAAACTTTTAATTTGTATATACATTATTTAAATAAAGACTCAAAAAAATAAATTTTTATGGCAAAATATTTAGTTGAAACCTATTACAATTGTAGCTTTAAGGTAAGTCATTATTTGGATAAAGTAGACGAAAAAGAGTTATCTAATCTTGAAAACAGAGATGACGGAAAGTTTGAAATACTTGATATCAAATTAGATACAAGAAAAACTAAAAGTTTAGAAAAGAATCAAAAAAATTCAGAGAAAAATACTATAGAAACAAAAACTGAGAGTATTAAAAAACAAATTATAAAAGATAATAATTCGCCTTTAATCAACAAATTGACCGATAGTGTGGGCAGAAGATTTAGTATGCCAGATCGTAGAAAAGGTTATATTCAGAAAGTAACCATTGGGGATCATAAAGTATATTTGCATACAGGAGAATATGAGGATGGAAAAATTGGAGAAATTTTCATTGATACCAGCAAAGAGGGAGAATTAGTAAAAGCTTTAATGAATAATTTTGCAATAGCAATATCTCTTGGTTTGCAATATGGCGTTCCTCTTGATGAGTTCGTAAATGCATACGTAGATACAAAGTTTGAGCCATCAGGAAAAGTCTACGGTAACGATAGAATTTTGAGTGCCTCATCAATTTTGGATTATATATTTAGAGAACTTGCAATATCTTATCTAAGTAGAGAGGATCTTGCACACACACCATCAATTGGAACTGGTATAGAAAAATCAAAAGATAATGAGATGAGTGACAATGAAGATCAAAACCAATTTTTAAAACTTGTAAAAGATATTACTAGTAAAGGGTTTGTAAGAAACAACTATAAAAAAAAACTTGTAGATTTGTCAGATATTAGAATAAATCTCAAAGGAAAAAAATAGCTATTTTTTTTTAATTTGCAATCCAAGCTCTTTCAATTGTTTCTCATCAACTTCGGATGGAGCATCCATCATCAAATCTTGAGCATTTTGGTTCATTGGAAATAAAGTAACTTCTCTAATATTTTTTTCATTTGCTAACAACATTACGATTCTATCTAATCCAGGTGCAATACCTCCATGTGGAGGAGCACCATAATTTAATGCATTTATCATTCCTTTGAATTTTTTTTGTACTTCCAATTTTGAATATCCAACTACTGAAAATAATTTGTACATCAAGTCTGGTTTATGGTTTCTTATAGCACCAGAAGAAAGTTCTATTCCATTACACACAATATCATATTGATAAGCTTTTATTTCTAATGGTTTTGAAAAATTTATCTTTGATAAATCTCCTTGTGGCATTGAAAAAGGATTGTGGCTAAATTGTATTTTTTTTGTAATTTCATCGATTTCGAACATAGGGTAGTCAACAATCCAACAAAAAGCAAAGCTATCCTCATTAATTAAATTTAGTTCTTGTGCAATTTTATCTCTTGCTAATGAAATTAATTTTAACACCTCTTTCTCTTTATCGCATGAAAAGAAAATACTATCTCCAATATTTGCGTCCATGATTTTCATAATTTCTTTAATAGCATCCGATGAAAAAAACTTTCCTACTGGACCTTTAGCTGAAATCTCCTTATCATTTTCAATGGTAAAATAAGCCATACCTGATGCACCTTGATCTTTTGCCCACTTATCAATTCCATCAAAAAAACTTCTAGGTTTGTCTTTTGTGTTTGTAGTTTTTATAGCCCTTACTATTGATCCAGATTTTACTAACTTTTTAAAAATTTCAAATTTTACATCCTCTCTTGTAAATATTGATGTTAGATCACATATTTCTAATGGATTTCTCAAATCTGGTTTGTCAGATCCATATTTAAGTATAGCATCCTTAAATGTTATTCTTGGAAATTTTTCGAATAATATTTTTTTTGTAGAAAATTTTTTAAATAGAAGCAACATTAGTTTCTCAACAACTACAAAAACATCATCCTGTTCCACAAAAGACATTTCAATATCAAGTTGATAAAATTCTCCTGGACTTCTATCTGCTCTTGCATCTTCATCTCTAAAGCATGGTGCAATCTGAAAATATTTATCAAATCCAGATATCATGATTAATTGTTTGAACTGTTGTGGTGCCTGAGGTAATGCATAAAATTTTCCTGGATTTAATCTACTTGGAACTAAAAAATCTCTTGCTCCCTCGGGACTTGACGATGTGAGTATAGGAGTCTGAAATTCTAAAAATCCAAGTTTTATCATTTCATCTCTAATAAAAGATATAATCTTGGACCTAAGAGAAATATTTTCATGAACTTTTTTTCTTCTTAAGTCTAAAAACCTATATTTTAATCTTATATCCTCTGCATATTCTTGATCAGAAAAAACTGGCATTGGCAGCTCCTCGCAAGCTCCCAAAACTTCATAAGATTTGATTTTTACTTCTATCTCTCCTGTTTTAATATCTTTGTTGATTGTATCAGGGCTTCTTTCAACAACTTCACCGACAATTTTTATAACTGTTTCAAGCTGAATTTTTTCCAGATTTTTAAAAAATTTATTTTCTTTATCAATTATACATTGTGTAATTCCATAGTTATCTCTTAGATCTAAAAATAGTAAATTTCCATGATCTCTCTTTTTATTAATCCAACCAGATAAGACTACCTCTGATCCTTTATTTTTTTTTGTCAATTCCCCACAAGTATTAGATCTGTATTTATTCAATTTAAAACTCCTAGTACTTCTTTAATAGTTTTAAGGTTTATAGATTTTTTCTTTTTTAAACTCATCTCATCAATCTTATATATAAATTCAAATATTTTGCCATAAGACCTTGTAATTCTTTTTGTTGTATAATCGATAAGTTTTTTATCAATTAATACTTGTCTATCTGATAGATATTTTGAAATTAATACCTTAATGAGTTTATCATCGGGTTTTTCAATTTTTGCAACTAAGCAGTTTTTTGATCTTGATTTTAAATCTTTCAAACCAAATTCAATTTCACTTATAGGCAGCAAAGAATTTATTAATAAATACTTATTAGTCTGATCTACAAAGTTAATAAGAGAAAATAAGGACTTTTCATCAATTTTTTTTTCAAAATTTTCCAATATTATTATTTCATAATATCTGAACTTATTTGTGTTATTAAATTTAAAATCTTTTGCATCTAAAATTATTGATTTACTTTTTTTTGAAAAAATTTCTGATAAGTGTGATTTTCCTGAGTATTTTTCTCCACAAAGATTTACAATATTTTTTTCCCATCTTGGCCAAGAATTTAGTAGATTGAATGCAAAAAAATTACATTCTGAAACAAAAAAATCCTCTTTTGAATGACTCTTATTTAAAATAAAATCTAAAAGTAATTGTTTATTCTCTCTCATTAGTTCAACTGCCAAATTTGATTGGTTGTATCAATCAAAATATTATTTTTATTACATAAATCTAGAAATCTAGCAGGTGATCCATTAAATATAATTCTATAATTAATTTTTTTATTATTAAAATCTTTAATAAAAAAATTTGAGACAAATTCTGTGTTATATAGAAACTCTTTAAATAACTTATTTTTTTGATAGTCATTTGCATCGACACTAATATTCAAAGGTAGTTTAACTGATCGATTTATTTGATTTATTTTTTTCCAATTATCTTCATAGTTATTTTTTATTGAAATAATTAAGCTTGTTAATTCATTTTCATTGTCCAAATTGATATTATTATAAATATTATTTTGTATTTTTTCATTATTATTAATTGTTATTTTAGATAAAACCTTTATTTTATCATTGTCTTGAAATATCAAACAAACGATGAAATCTTTTACATTATATTTGTTAATAATATTTGAGTAATTATAATTTTCTAGATTTTCAATATTCTGATTTAAAGTATTTATTATATCAATATCTTCAGTGGGTAATATATAATCTAATAAGAAATGCTTACTTGTCCCATCAAGCCAATTAAAAAAAAATGGATTTTGATTAAAAAGATTTACAGTGGTATTGGTTGTGTCGATTAAAATTGGCAATATAAAAATACTTTTTTTTTTAGGTAGAGAAGGAAAGATATTTTTTTTTTCAAAGAAAAGTAATGTATTTTGTTTGTTAAAATTAACATCAAATTTAGCAGAATAATAATTTTTAATAAATCTTTCGTCTTTAATTTTGAAGGAATCAATTAAATTTTTGATCTCATTATTTTTAATTCTACTAAGTTTTACCTCTTCGCTTGAGATAACAGTCATTTTCATAAGTCTTTTAAAAGCCTCAATAAATGCTTTATCCACAACTTTTTCTTTTTTAAAATTAAGTTCAAAGGGTTCAGTTATTTCAATATCATTTACACTAAATATTGATGATTTTAACTCTGTGCTAGAAAAATTAAAAAATAGAACTGTGCTAAAAAAAATTATATAAGCTTTTTTCAAATTCAAAAAAGAAATATTTAAATGCATAATTTATTTTAATGAATAATAAAAAATTTACATATGAAAAAAGTGGCGTAAATATAACAGCAGCTGATAAATTTGTAGATTTTTTATCAAAAAAAGCAAAACAAAGTAAAAATAAATCAAAATTTAAAAATATTGGTGGTTTTGGCTCAATATCAGAAATACCAAAAAAATTTAAAAACCCAAAAATAGTTACCTCCACTGATGGGGTTGGTACCAAAATTGAAATTGCAAATGAGTTAAACAAATTTGATACCATAGGAATTGATTTAGTTGCAATGTGTGTAAATGATCTTATTGTTCAAGGTGCAAAACCTTTGATCTTTTTAGATTATATATCAATAAATAAAATTGAACTAAAAAAACTTAAATCCATAATCAAAGGAATTATTATTGGATGTAAAATTTCGGATTGCGAACTTGTAGGTGGAGAAACTGCAGAAATGCCAGGAACATATGGGAAAAATAAATTTGATATAGCGGGATTTTCTGTTGGTGTTGTGGACAATAAAAGTTTTATTGATAAAAATAAAATAAAAAAAGGTAATTTAATACTTGCAATTCCATCAAGCGGTATTCATTCTAACGGATATTCATTACTAAGATATATTTTAAAAAAAAATAAAATTAATTTTAAAAAGAATAATTTTTTAAAAAGAGAATTAATTAAACCAACAAAAATTTATACAAAAGAGATACTATTGCTTAACGAAAAAAATTTAATTAATGGATGTGCAAATATTACAGGTGGTGGAATAATAGATAATATTAAAAGGGTAATACCAAATGGATTATGTGCAAGTATTGATCTTTCAAAAATAAAAGTCCCAAAAATTTTTAAGTGGGTAAAAAAGCAAAATGTAGAGGAAATGGAAATGTTAAAAACTTTTAATTGTGGTGTTGGTTTTTGTTTAATTATTGAGAAAAAAAATTTAAATAAAATAAAAAAATTTTTTCCAAAAGAGTACAAACCTTATCAAATTGGTAAAATAACTAATGGGAAAATTAAAACTCTTTTTTATGATAAAGTTATTTGGTAATAAAACAAAAGTTGCTGTCTTTATTTCTGGAAGAGGAACAAATTTAAAAAGTTTATTTTATTTTTCGAAAAAAAAAAAATCGAAGGTGCAGATTTGTATTGTAATTTCTAATAAAAAGTACGCAAAAGGATTAAATTTTGCAAAAAAACATAATATAAAATTTCAAACTTTTACTTTTAAAAATAGTTTAAAAGATGAGTTAAAAGTTTTAAAAATTTTAAAAAAAAAAAATATTAATATTATTTGTCTTGCGGGTTTTATGAAAATTTTGTCAAATGAATTTATAAAAAGATTTAAAGGTAAAATCATTAATATTCATCCCTCTTTATTGCCAAGATATAAAGGTCTTGATACACATAATAGAGCTATAAATAATAATGATAAATATTCTGGGTGCACTGTCCATTATGTTACCTCGAAATTAGACTCAGGAAAAATCATATTACAGAAAAAAGTAAAAATTTTTAAAAACGATAATGCTAAAAGTCTAAAAAAAAGGATATTAAAGCATGAACATAAAATTTATCCCAAAGCTTTAAAAATGATTTTAAATTAGTTGTTGAAAAAGAAATTAATCTCGACTTTTGCGTTATCTATACTGTCTGAACCATGAACTGAATTTTTATCTATAGATAAACCAAATTCTTTTCTAATTGTTCCATCATCTGCATTTTTTGGATCAGTAGCACCCATTAGTCTTCTATTATCTAACACTGCTCCATTTTTTTCTAATACCATCACAACTATTGGTCCTGAGGATAGATAGTTACATAAATCATTATAAAATGGTTTTGTTTCGTGCACTTTGTAAAATTTTTCAGCATCTGTTTTTTCAAGTTTAATTTTCTTTTCTTTAATAATTTTAAAACCCTCATTTATAAACATTGTTTTGATTTTATCTTCTAGATTTCTCTCTACAGCATCTGGTTTGATAATTGACAGAGTTTGTTCCAAATTACTCATAATTATCTTCAACTAATTTATTTAGCAATCTTACTCCATAACCTGTAGCTCCACTTGAGTTTAATGCTCCACCATATTTTGAAAAAGCCATACCAGCTATATCAAGATGAGCCCAAGGTGTTTTATTTAAAATAAATCTTTGTAGAAATTGTGCTGCTGTTGTAGAGCCTGCTCCACCAACATAATTTATGTTTTGCATATCTGCGTTTTTTGAGTCCATCAGTTTATCAAAGTTTTTATGTAGAGGCATTCTCCATAATTTTTCGTCAGTTTTTTCACCAGCATCAATTAATTCTTTAGATAATTTATCGTTATTAGAAAACAGTCCTCCATATTCTGATCCCAAAGAAACAATTATTGCACCAGTTAAAGTTGCTAAATCAATCATAAATTTAGGTCTAAATTTCTTTTCAGTAAAAGTTAGAGCATCTGCTAAAACTAATCTTCCTTCAGCATCTGTGTTTAATACTTCGATTGTTTTTCCACTATAAGATTTTACAATATCTCCTGGTCTTTGAGCATTTCCGCTAACCATATTTTCAACTAGACCTACAACACCTACAGCATTTACCGTTGCTTTTCTTAGAGCTAAAGTTTTCATTAACCCTACTACAGCAGCAGAGCCCGCCATGTCATAAGTCATGTCTTCCATGAACCTTGCTGGTTTTAGTGAGTAACCGCCAGTATCGAAGCATACACCCTTTCCAATAAATGCTAAGGGTTTACTTTTTGACCTATTACCATTCCATTCCAACGTAACTAGGTATGATCCTCTTACGCTTCCTTGACCAACTCCTAAAAGAGCTCCCATGCCTAATTTTTTAAGTTCTTTCTGATTATATACCTTTACCTTCAAACCGATTTTTTTTAATTTAAGCAGCCTTTTTGCATATTCGTCTGGATGAAGAATATTGCCTGGTTCTGATACAAGGTCTTTCGTATATTTTATACCTTCTAAAATTGATGAAAATCTATCGAATTTTTTTTTATTTTTATTTTTTTTTGAACCTAAAATAGTAACCTCTATATTATTTTCCTCATGTTTAGTTTTATATTTATTAAAATTATATGATTTAAGCTGCATACCATGCAGGAACTCCTCAATAAATGTGCTATTCTTACTTTGGGTAGCATTAGTATTTTTACTTAAGAAAGTAACATCAAAAATAAGGTTTGATTTAAGATAGTTATAAAAATTTGCACCTTTCTTTTCATTGTCGGTAGCTGTTAGTTTATTTTTGATTTTTATTAAAATTATTTTTTGATCAGAGTTAAGATTAAACGAGATAAACTCTTTTTTTTTGTTTTTGTTTGAAATTATCAATTTACTTATATGATTAGAGCTTTTGCTTATATTTAATTTATTGAGACCATTAATTTTGAATTCCTCGTCAGAAAATAAAACGTAATTTTTAATACTTTTATCGTTGGATGCTGTTTTATGGGTTATTTTTATTGACATTTTTGTTAAATATGTACTTTAGGTTGTATTTAAAATATAAACTAATGTTGAATTTATATAGATATTATCAGGTAAATTTCAATGAAAAAAATTATTTATAATCAGCTTTTGAAAGATATCACCAAGTTTTTTTTATTATCAAGTCTAAGTTTGTCCCTAATTATATGGGTAATTCAAGCTGTAAATTTTTTAGATTATATATCTGAAGACGGACATGGCATTTTGACCTACTTTAACATCACATTGCTAAATTTTCCAAAAATTTTTAGTAGAATTTTGCCATTCTGTATTTTTATTAGTATTTTTTATACGCTTAATAGATATGAAAATAAAAATGAATTATTAATTTTTTGGAATATAGGTATTAATAAAATTAAATTTGTTAATGTTCTCATTATATTTTCTTTTATATTTTTATTATTACAAATATTTTTAAATACATTAATCGTTCCAAAAACATTAAACTCAGCACGAGAGTATATAAGAAACTCTAATGTTGACTTTTTTCCCAATCTAATAAAGGAAAAAAAATTTATTGATGTTGTTGAAAACTTAACTATTTTTGTAGAGTCTAAAGATAAAGAAGGAAACTTAAAGAATATTTACTTAAAAGACTTAGTAAAAAAAAATCAGTCACAAATTATATATGCTGAAAGTGGAAAAATATTATCTGAGAATGGTAAGAATTTTTTAGTTTTAAATAATGGGAGTTTTATTGATATTAATAATAAAAACCTCACCAGATTTGCTTTTAAAAGAACTGATATTAACTTAGATAAATACTCCTCAAAAACTACTAAAACACCTAAATTTCAAGAGCTATCTACTATCAATCTCATATCATGTTTGTATAAACTTAATTATAATATTATTCTTTCTAAAATACCTACTTACTTTCAATGTGAAAGTAAAGCTGAGAATGACATTGATGAGGAGTTGTTTAAAAGAATTATAAAACCTTTTTTTATTCCAAGTATTGTTCTCATAGCGTGCTTAATTATTTTGTCTAATAAAGATTCTTACAAATATAATAGATTACAAAATATTTTATTCATTGTTGGTTTCTTTGTAATTGTTATATCTGAAATTACTGCGAGATACATAGGTAATAGTAAAATTGAATTTTTTATATTTCTACCTTTAATTACTTTTTTAATTAGTTATTTATTTTTTATATTTAAACTTAGAGTAAGCAGATGATTAAAGTGTATCAAAAATACTTAATTTTATCCTTTTTAAAAATATTCTTAGTTGTATTTTCAATTTTTTTTTCTCTTGTTATTATTCTTAATATTTTTGAAGAGGTATCCTACCTGAGGGATACTGACACAAATTTATTATTTCCTCTTTTTTTAACATTGCTAAATTCACCTTCAATTGTGTATGAAACTTTTCCATTCATTTTTTTTATATCAACACAGTTTTTATTTATAAGATTGTTAGATAAAGAAGAATTAGATATTTTCAAAAAAGTTAGTCTAAGTAATTTTAAAATTATATCTATTTTATCAAGTTTTGCATTTATAGTATCTATATTTATTTTAATAATTTTTTATAATCTTTCATCAAATCTTAAATTTGCTTATTTAGATCTTAAAAATAAATACTCAAAAGATAACAAGTATCTAGCTGTTGTAACTGAAAATGGTTTGTGGATTAAAGATGAAATAAATAGTTATATTAATATTATAAATGCTGAAAGAATTTCTGAGGGAATTTTATACGATGTTACAATAAATCAATTTACCAAGGACTACGAAAATATTAATAATATTTTAGTTGATGAAATTAATATTGAATCAAAACAATGGATTTTAAAGAACGCAAACTATTCTAGTGGAAGTTCAAGTACAAAAAAAAGTGAAAATACATTTTTTGAAAGCAATTTTGATGCAGAACAGATAAATCAGCTTTTTTCGGATTTATCTTCATTAAACTTTATGGAGCTTAATAAACTTAAAAATGAGTACAAAAGTGTTGGATATTCAACAACCAATTTAAATATTCATTTTCATAAACTTGCTTCTTATCCAATCAATTTAACAATAATGACGATATTTGGATGTATAATAATGCTTAATATTAAGAGGAATAGTTCGAAAATTTTCCATCTCATCTTGGGAACGCTTTGCTCTGTTGTAATTTATTATGTAAATTACTTCTCTAGTCTGCTTGGAGAAAATGAACAATTACCTGAATATTTATCAATATGGATACCGTTATTAATTATATCTTTATTTTGTAGCATTGGATTAGTCAGGATTAACGAGAAATAAATGATAAAAAAATTATTATTAGTTTACGTCATAACAATCTTTTTTACTTTCATTAATAAAACTTTATTAGCAGAGGATTTTTTTTTTGAAGGTGAAGAAATTCAAGTTATTGATAATGGAGAGATTCTCAAATCAAATCAGGGGATTAAGATTTCTTCAACAAGTGGTGTTATTATAACAGCTCAGGAATTTGAGTATAATAAAAAAAATTCTGAACTTGTGGTGAGCACAAATGTAATTGTAGATGATAAAACCAATGATGCAATCATAAAAACCAATAAAATTAAATATTTTAAAGATTTAGAGAAAATTCAAACATTTGACAAAACCGAAATTGTGATAGAAAAAAATATTTTAATAAAAACAAAAAATTTAATTTATTTGAGAAATTCAAGTGAAATTAAATCTAAATATAAAACCTCATTAACAGATCAATATCAGAATAACTTTAGCACAGACGATTTTTTATTTGATATTTCAAATAAAATTTTTAAAGGACAAAATGTAAATATTAAAGATAAAGATGGAAATATTTCTTTTTTTAAAAATTTTTTGAGCGATATAAGTAAAAATGAATTTTATGGAAAAGATATAAAAATAAATTTTTCCAATAAATCTTTTGGAAATATTTTTAATGAACCTAGATTATATGGAAATATTTTAGAATCTAAAAATAATACTACAATTGTATCAAAAGGAATTTTTACAACTTGTAAAAAAAGAGATGGGTGTCCTCCCTGGTCACTAAAAGCTGATAAGATAATTCATGACAAAAGAAAAAAAACTATTAATTATTTAAATGCTTGGCTAGAAGTTTATGATAAGCCAGTATTATACTTTCCAAAATTTTTTCATCCTGACCCTACTGTGAAAAGACAGTCAGGTTTTTTGATTCCACAATTAAATGACTCGGGAAATACAGGTACATCTATCCAAATACCATATTATAAAGTTATTGCTGATAATGAAGATATGACAATTCAACCAAGACTATTCACAAATAATGATATTATACTACAAAATGAGTACAGAAAAATAGGAAAAAATTATAATCATTTAAGTGATTTTAGTTTTTATACTTCAGCATTTAGTGATAATAATCAAACATCTAAATCACATTTCTTCTCCAATACAAAATTTAAATATGAAGATGGAATTTTCGATGAATACAATCTTGAATTAAATTTAGAACAAGTGGCTAATGACACTTATCTAAAAAAGTATAAAATTAATTCACCTTTAATCAAAAGTGAAACTTTAATGCATTCATTTTTAGAATTTAGTGGATACAACGATGATAGTTCTTTAGTATTAAGCACAGAAGTTTATGAAGACCTCACAAAAAAATCCTCAGATAGATATGAAATTATTATTCCTAATCTTAATTATTCGAAAGACTTAAAGAAAATTTTCGATTTAAAGGGATCGTTAAATTTTCAATCAGACTTTTTTCAAAAACAATATGATACAAACAAGTATGATCAAATATTAAATAATTCAATAATTTATACTTCTCAAAAAAAATTTGAGAATAATGGTTTTGTTAAAAATTTTGAGCTTGGAATTTTAAACCCAAATCAAAGTACTAAGACTGGTTCTAATAATGAGAGTAAATCGAAAAACCAACTGCTTTCTCAGTTTATGTACAATTTAAGCTTCCCTTTATCAAAACAATCTGAGTATTATAATAGTTTTATAACACCAAAAATATCTTACAGATTTAGTCCAAATAAAACTAAAAATATGTCTGATAAAGATCGTAGATTGGACATTTCAAATATAAACTCATTTAATAGATTTTCAGAAAGTGATGCAGTTGAGGGTGGACATTCAATAACGGCAAGTTTTGATTATAAAAAAAATGATAAATTAGGAGATGAAAAAATATCATTAGAGTTTGCACAGGTAATAAGTGATACTGCAAATGAAGATTTACCAATAAAAAGTTCTTTAAATAAAAAATATTCTGATTTAATTGGAAATTTAAAATTAAAAGTTTCAGATGTTTTAAAACTAGATTATGATTTTATGTTAGATGATGGGCTTTCTTCTTCAAATTACAATTCATTAAAAACAACTTTTTCAGTAAACAATCTTATAACGACTTTTGAATATTTAGAAGAAAACGAAATTATTGGCTCTAATCATTACGTTGGCAATGAAACAACTTTAAAATTCAATAATTCTAATAGTTTAGCTTTTAAAACTAGATCAAATAGAGAAATTGATATGACGGAGTTTTATAACTTAATGTATCAATATGAGAATGATTGTTTAAGGGCAGCCCTTGAGTATAACAAAACCTTCTATGCAGATAGTGATATTAAACCCGAGGAAGAAATATTATTTTCTCTGACCATAATGCCTTTTTCAAAATTTAGCTCAACAAATTTGAAATAATTAAATATGATAAAAGCAAAATATATATTATTTTTATTATTTATATTTAGTTTTTTTAACATAAATAATCTTTATGCAAAAAAAATTGAAATTTTATATAAAGTTGAAAACTATCCAATTACAAATAAAGATATTACAAAAGAAATTAGTTACTTAATAATGCTAAACAAGGAACTGAAAAAAATTGATGAGAGAGAACTTGTTCAATATGCAACAAAATCTATTATTAAAGAAAAGGTAAAGAAAAATGAGATTCTAAAAAATTTTCAATTTGGAGGAAATGAAAATTTAGTTCAGAGTCAATTAAATTCTTTGAGGAATAATTTAAACCTAAATCAAAATGAATTTGAGAGTTTGCTTAATTCTTTAGATATATCTGAAAAATATTTAAATGAGAAAATTGAAATCGAATTACTCTGGAACAAATTAATTTATACAATTTATAAAGATAAATTGGTTATAAATGAAATTGAAATAAAAAATAAATTGAAAGAAGACTTAGAAAATCCATCAAACTTTCTTGAGGAATATTTGTTGTATGAAATTCTATTTACACCTTCACAAAAAACAGATTTGGATTCTAATAAATTTAAAATTGAAAAAAGTATAAGAGAAATTGGATTTGAAAATACTGCAAATGTTCTTAGTGAAGCACCATCCTCAAAGCTTGGTGGTAAAATTGGTTGGGTTAAAGAAAATCAACTTACAAAAGAAGTTTTAAATAGTATTAAAAATTTAGAAATTGGAGATTTTACAAATCCTTTAAATGTTCCTGGCGGTCAACTTTTTTTACTTTTAAAAGATAAAAGAAAATCTAAATTAGATTTAAGCTTTGATGAGGAATATAAAAAAATTATTTCAGCTGAGCAAAATCGTCAATTAGGCCAGTATTCATTAATATATTACAAAAAAACCGAGCTTAATACAAAAATCTATGACAACTAAACCAATTTTAATAGTCGCTGGCGAACCATATAGTGTTTTTATTGAGATTTACTTAAAATCACTTTGTAAAAAAAAAATAAAATGTATTAAAGATCCAATTATTTTAATTTGCTCAAAGAGTTTGTTGGTTAAACAAATGAACAAATTAAAATACAAATATAAAATTAGAGATGTAAGTAAATCTAATTTAGATTTAAAAAAGCTAAACAATAAAAAAATAAATCTAATCGACATTGATTTTAAATTAAAAAAAACATTTGATAAAATTTCAAGTAAATCCAAACCATATATTGAAAATTGTATAAATATTGCTCTATCTCTAATTAAAAAAAATAATATAAAAACATTGATAAATGGCCCGATATCAAAGAAACATTTTTTAAAAAAAAAATTTCCTGGAATGACTGAATATTTTGCTCAAAAGACTAATTCTAAAGGTGAAGAAGTAATGTTAATTTTTAATAAGGATCTTGCAGTATGTCCATTAACAACTCATTTGCCATTAAAAAGAATATTTAAAAAAATAACAAAAGATAAAATTATTAAGCATGTTAATACGGTTCACAATTTTTATAGATACTATTTCAAAAAAAAAGTCAAAATCGCTATAACAGGTTTGAACCCACATTGTGAAACAACCGATAAATTTTCAGAAGATGAAAAAATAATAAAGCCAGCAGTAAAAAAATTAAAAAGTAAAGGTATAAAAATTCAAGGTCCCTATGCTGCTGATACAATTTTTTTGAAAAAAAATTTAGAAAATTTTGATGTAATATTTGGCATGTATCATGATCAAGTTCTTACGCCTATAAAAACTTTATATGGTTTTAACGCTATAAATGTAACTTTAGGACTACCTTTTTTAAGAATTACTCCAGATCATGGGACAAATAACCCAATGATTGGAAAAAATCTGTCTAACCCAAATAGTTTAATTGAGGCAATTAATTTTGCAAAAAAAATTAATTAAAAAAAGACCAAAAAAAAGTCTAGGTCAAAACTTTTTAATTGATAAGAATATATTAAAAAGAATAGTTGAAATAAATATTTTTAACAGCGAGTCTGAAATAATTGAAATCGGGCCGGGTACAGGAAATCTTACTGATTATTTAATTAAAAAAAAACCAAAAAAAATTTTTATAATCGAAAAAGATAAAGATCTATTAAAAAATTTAGTAGAAAAATTTTCTGGTAAAGCTGAGATCATAAATAAAGATATTCTAAAGTTTTTTGAATATCAAATTTTTAATAAAAATACAATTGTAGTTGGCAATTTACCTTATAATATCTCCTCACAAATTTTAGTTAAATTTATTTTAGATAATAATTTTAGGTTTAGAGCTTTAATGTTCATGTTTCAAAAAGAAATGGCAAATAGAATATTGGCAAAAGTAAATTCAAAGGACTACGGTCGTTTATCAATATTATCTAATTGGAAATTTAGAGTAAAAAAACTATTTGATATTAAGGCAGGTTCTTTTAATCCAAGACCAAAAGTTGAAAGTTCGATACTATTATTTATAGAAAAGACAGAGAAATTTCCTATAAGAGACTCTAAAAATTTAGAAAAAATTACAAGAATATTATTTAATCAAAGAAGAAAAAAAATTAGAAAATCCATTAATTATATTTTTAAAAATAATAAAAAGATCATTAACAACCTTAATCTCAATCTGGACCTGCGTCCTCAGAATCTTGATGTAGAAACTTATTGCAATATAGCCTCAAAATATGAGGAGCTCAAAACTAATTAGTTAATTTACTTACGTGATCTGAAATTTTCTTTTTATTATAGTTTATATCTTGATTATTATTCAAAGATAAATCAATTATTTGACTAATTTCATCATAACATTTATTTAAATCATCATTTATAACTACAAAATCATAGTCTACCCAATGTTCTACATCTTTGTAAAAGTCTTTCATTCTCTCCGATGCTATAAGTTTATCCTTCATGTCTCTATTGCTGAGTCTTTCAAAAAGAACTTGTTTGCTGGGTGGTAGTACAAAAAAAGTTAAAATTTTATATTTTATATTTTGAGATTTTATTTGTCTTGTGCCTTGCCAATCAATATCGAATAATACGTTTTTACCCATTCTCAGTAGATCAATAACTGGTTTTTTTGAAGTACCATAAAGATTATTAAAAACTTTGGCATATTCTAAAAATTGATTGTTTTTAATTAAATTTTCAAAAACCTGGTTATTAACAAAAAAATAATCTTTTCCATCAATTTCATTGCTTCTTGGTTCCCTAGTTGTATGAGAAACAGATATGTTAAAGTTTTTTTTTTTGGATAGTAAATTTACCAGTGTGGTTTTTCCAGCACCTGATGGCGAAGACAATATAACTATTATACCATCATTTTGTGATGACATCAGTTTTAAATATTAATTACTTTTACTCTCAATAAATTTAATTGCATCCCCAACAGTAAGAATTTTCTCTGCTTCGCTATCAGAAATTTCTGAACCAAATTCTTCCTCAAAAGCCATTACTAATTCAACAGTATCCAAGCTATCAGCGCCCAGATCATCAATGAAACTAGCTTCTTCTGTAACTTTTGTCTCCTCGATTCCTAGGTGGTCAGCAACTATTTTTTTTACTTTACTTGAAATATCTTCAGACATATTAATCCTTTTAGTTATATTTTTGTTAATAGATTATTACTCAACTTTGTCAAGCCATATACATGCCTCCATTAACATGAATAGTTTCGCCTGTAATATAAGATGCTGCATCAGAGGCTAAAAAAGCAACAGAATTTGATACATCCTCACCATTTCCTAATTTATTCATAGGAATTCTTGACATTAGATTTTTTTTTACTTCCTCGTTAATTTGATCGGTCATTTTTGTTTGAATAAATCCTGGTGATACACAATTAATTGTAATATTTTTTCTAGCATACTCAATTGCAAGACTCTTTGACATGGCTATTATGCCAGCTTTAGAAGCTGTATAATTAGCTTGTCCAATGTTACCGGTATGACCAACAATAGAAGTAATATTTACAATTCTCCCAAATTTATTTTTAAGCATTTTTTTTAGTGCATATTTACAAAAATAAAATGTTGAGGATAAATTAATGTCGATAACTTTTTGCCATTCATCATTTTTCATTCTTAAAGATAAATTATCTAAAGTTATACCTGCGTTATTTACTAAAATATCTAAACCATTAAGTTTTAAATTGGCTTTATCAATAAAGGTTTCTATCTCAGAATGTTTTGAAATATCGAATTTTAAAGTTTCTACTGATGGATAATTTTTTTTTAGATTTTTTAATTTTTCTTCGTTTGTTCCTGTTGCTAAAACTTCGCCTTCCAGAGAAGTGAATTTTTTAACTAATTCATTTCCAATTCCACCTGTCGCTCCAGTAATAATAATTTTTTTTTTATTAAAATTTATCATTTTTCTTAATATTGTTTATATCCTCCTCATTATTTATTGCATCAACTATTACAGTTTTATCAATTCTCTTGATGAGGCTGGATAACACTTTTCCTGGTCCTATTTCAATAAAATGATTTACCCCATTTTTTATCATATAAAAAATACTTTCTCGCCATTTTACTCGGCTTTCAATTTGTTTTATAAGAAGACTCTTTATTTCATTTGTATTTTGCACTTCATTGGCTGTTACATTCGAGATTAAAATATTTTTACTTTTATTAAATTCTAATTTATTTATTTCAGTCTCCATAATGACTGTTGCTTTTTTCATTAATTCACAATGGAAAGGTCCACTTACAGGTAAAGTAATATTTTTAATATTTAAATTTTTTAGATCATTAATAAATTTATTTAATTCATCAAGTCTACCGCTTATTACAAGCTGGCCATTTGAATTGTCATTTGCGATAAAACACTCATATTTTTTTTCACTTATTAAATTTTCAATTTTTAATAAATCTGAACCGAGAACCGCAACCATTCCGCCTTCTCCTTTAGGCATCGCTGATTGCATTGCATTTCCTCTGAGTTTTAGAAGCTTAATTGTGTCTTCAAATTTAATTACTCCAGCTGATGCTAAGGCTGTATACTCACCGACGGAATGACCTGCAAAGAATTTTGCTTTATTTAAATCACAACCAAACTCGTGCTTAGTTAAATAAAAGATAGAATATCCTACTAAAAAAATTGCAGGCTGTGTATTTTCTGTAAGATTCAATTCTTCTTTTGGTCCTTCTAAAATGATCTTAGAAATTGGAAAACTAAGTACTTCATCTGCATATTTAAAATATTTTTTTACCAAATCAAATTTTGTATGAAGTTCCCTAGCCATACCAACAACTTGAGATCCTTGACCTGGAAAAATAACAGAAAACATATATATTTATCTCTTTATAATTGTTGTTTTAAGTATTGTAATTGAAGAATTATAATAGTATATCCTCATTTTTTATTAAACTTAAAATTATGAACCTATACGAACATACTATAGTAGCAAGACAGGATGTAAGTCCTTCACAAATTAAGCAATTAATTGAAAAGTATACCAAAATTGTTGAAAAAAATGATGGCAAAGTAATTCAAACTCAAAATTGGGGGCTAATTAATTTATCATACATAATAAAAAAGAACAAAAAAGGAAATTACATACATTTTAAATTTGAAGGACCAGCAAAAATTGTTGGAGATTTAGAAAAAAATGAGAGTATGGATAAAAATCTTCTAAGATATTTAACTGTTAAAGTTAAAAAATTTGACTTAGAAACTAACTACTTTTCAAAAAAAGACATGGATGAAAAGAAAAACACAATTAAAGAGGAAGGAAATTAATAGTGCAAAAAAAAAAATCAGGAAACAAAAGAAAATCTCAAAGTAATTTTGCAAAATTAAGTATTTTTCAACCAAATAAATATAAATTTAAAAAGTCATGTCCTCTTTCTATTAAAGATGCACCAAAAATAGACTATAAAAATATAAAATTATTAAAAAAATATATTTCAGAAAACGGGAAAATACTTCCTTCAAGGATAACAAATATAAGCCAAAAAAAACAAAGAGAATTATCTTTATCAATTAAAAGAGCTCGAAACTTAGCGTTAATATAATGAAAGTAATTTTATTAGAAAATATAAGAAAAATTGGATCAATTGGAGAAGTAATTGATGTAAAGAGAGGATTTGCAAGAAATTTTTTAATAGCAAATAAAAAAGCTTTGTATGCATCTAAGGAAAATATAAAAGAAGTCGAAAAAATTAAAAGTGATTTAAATAAGAAAGATATTGAGAAAAAAAAGTCAGCAAAAGAAATATTTGATAAAATCAAATCCAAAGAATATGTAATAAAAAAATTAAGTACTGAAAATAAAGAACTTTATGGTTCAGTTAAACCAACAGAAATATCTAAAATCATAAAAGAAAAAGATGGAATTCAAATTCAACCATCAATGATACAACTAATGGATGATATTAAGTCATTAGGTGATTTTAAGGTAAATATAAATTTACATACGGAAGTTCAAGCGCAAATAAAGATTAAAGTAATTCCCGCCGAAGTAATACAATAATTATACATTATTATCCCCATAAGTTTTTTTTAATTCAATATTTTATTTTAATTATATAAAGTATTACTTATGGAAAATAATCTAAGTGTTATTTCAAATAATTTCAAAGAATTACCAAATAATATCGAAGCTGAGCAATCAGTCTTAGGTTCGATTTTACTAAGCAACGAAATTTTTGACGATGTGAACACAATTGTCTCAAGCACAAATTTTTACGATCCAATGCATCAAAAAATTTTTGCTGCAATAGAAAAATTAATTTTTAAAGGAATGTTAGCAAATCCAATTACTTTAAAAAACTATTTTGAAAATGAAAAAGATGAAATTAATGTTCCAGATTATCTGGTTAAAGTTACAAAATTTTCTACCTCGCTAAGACAAGCAATTGAATATTCTAAAATTATTTACGATATGTTTGTGCGAAGGGAATTGATAAAGATTTCTGAAAGCACTATAGAAAGTGCAAAATTAAATGATTTAAGTATAAATGGACAAAATATAATCGAAAATTCAGAAAAATTTTTATTTGATTTAGCTGAAAGAGGATCATTTAATTCTTCATTAATTAAATTTGATGAAGCTATGAAAATGACAATCGAAATGGCTTCCAACGCTTACAAAAATGAAGAGGGAATTGTTGGGGTTCCCACTGGTTTAAGAGATTTAGATGATAGATTGGGTGGTCTTCACAAGTCAGATTTAGTTATAATTGCAGGTAGACCCTCAATGGGAAAAACCGCACTAGCTACAAACATAGCCTTTAATGCTGCACAAAAGCTTCAAGAGAGTGGAAAAAAATCATCTGTTGCTTTTTTTTCACTTGAGATGTCTTCAGAGCAGCTTTCAACG
This sequence comes from uncultured Pelagibacteraceae bacterium, assembly GCA_902598425.1. GTDB lineage: Bacteria > Pseudomonadota > Alphaproteobacteria > Pelagibacterales > Pelagibacteraceae > Pelagibacter. The sequence goes on from CACKBK010000002.1 coordinate 34,802, forward strand.
AGAATACTTGCTGAGCAATCTAGAATTAAATCAAACGATATAAGAAGAGGGAGAATTTCCGAGGAACAATTTGATAAATTTATTGAAACCTCGAAAAATATATCAGAATTGCCTTTATTCATTGATGAAACACCCGCAATAAGTATTGCCGCATTAAGTAATAGAGCTAGAAGGATTAAGAGAATACACAATTTAGATCTTATCGTAATTGATTACATTCAATTAATGAGAGCAGTTAATACAAAGGATGGACGTGTTCAAGAAATTTCAGAAATTACTCAAGGTTTAAAAGCACTTGCAAAAGAATTATCTGTTCCTGTATTAGCTTTATCACAACTTTCAAGAGCCGTTGAACAAAGAGACGATAAAAAGCCTCAACTATCAGACCTCAGAGAGTCTGGATCAATAGAGCAAGATGCAGATGTAGTTATGTTTGTTTATAGAGAGGCATATTACTTGGAGAGAAAACAACCAAGACCTGCGACTGTTGAACATGCTGAATGGCAAGCAAAAATGAACGAAGTCTCCAATCTGGCTGAAATTATAATAGGTAAGCAAAGACATGGACCTACTGGAAATATTATGTTGGAATTTGAGGCAATGTTTACCAAATTTAAAGATACTCAAATTAGTTAATTTAAAATATAAATAACTAATAAATGCTCGCCGATTTTTACAACAATATTATTCTTAAAAAACCCAAATTTGTATTTTTAAGCCTAATCATATTGCTAACTTTTTTTGGATTTTACTCAAAAGATTTTAGGTTAGATGCTTCATCAGATACATTGTTAATTGAAGGTGATCCAGATTTAGAATATTTAAGAGAGATTAATGATAGATATGGAGCAAAAGAGTTTCTTGTCCTAACATATGCTCCTAAAGAACCAATCACTTCTCAAACTACAATTAACAATCTTTTAAGCTTAAAATATAAAATTCAAAGCTTAGATTGGGTGCACAATGTTGTGACTATTCTTGATATACCTTTGCTAAACAACTCTGAGGCTCCCCTTCAAGAAAGGCTTAAAAACTTTGTAACATTAAAAGATGAAAAGGTAGATAAAGATAGAGGATTTAATGAAATAATAAATAGCCCAGTTTTTAGAAACTTTGTAATTAGTGAGGATGGCACAACCACTGGAATAATTGTTTACTTAAAAAAAGATAATCAACTCCAAAATTTAATGACCTCGAGTAAAAAAGAAATTGAAGAATATAAAGATTATTTAAAAAAAAAGAATCATGAAAATATAATTGAAATTAGGGATGTCATAAAAACTTACAGCAAAGATGCTAAAATATTTTTAGGTGGTATACCTATGATAGCTGATGACATGATGTCATTTATAAAAAGTGATATTATCGTATTTGGACTAGGAGTTTTTTTATTTATCATTGCAACTTTATGGTTTGTATTTAGAAAATTAATTTGGGTTTTAGTGCCAATAAGCAGCTGTGTGTTCTCCGTAATTATTATGACAGGGTTGTTAGGTTTATTGGGTTGGAAAGTAACAGTAATATCCTCAAATTTTATAGCGTTAATGTTAATTCTTACAATGGCAATGAATATACACATGAGTACCCGTTTTATTCAATTAAGAAAAAATAATTTAAATTTAAGCAACTTTGATATTTTATCAAAAACGACTCATAAAATGTTTTGGCCAATTCTTTATACTGTTTTAACAACAGTGTGTGCTTTTTTATCTTTAATATTCAGTGAAATTAAACCAATTATCGATTTTGGATGGATGATGACTTTAGGGTTAATAACTTCATTCTTAATAACTTTCACACTGCTTCCTACTTTGTTAAGTTTTGCACCCGTAGATAACGTTAATTTGGAAGAAATAAATAATTATAAAATTACAAATTTTTTTTCAAAAATATCTATAAATAATAAGAATTTAATTTTTTTAACTACAATATTAGTAATAATTTTAAGTATCTTTGGCATCAAGCGGTTAGAAGTTGAAAACAGTTTCATTAACTACTTCGACAAAAAAACAGAAATTTATAGAGGAATGAAATTGATTGATGAAAAATTAGGTGGAACAACTCCTCTTGAAATAATTATAAAATTTGGTGAAATTTCAGATGAAATAGGTGCAAACTCTGAAAAAGATGAGTTTGACGATTGGGAAAATGATGGAGATGCAAATGATGAAAAATATTGGTTTACAAAAGATAAAATTGATAAAATAGATAAAGTACACAATTATTTGGACAGTTTGCCCGCAATTGGGAAAGTTTTATCATTTTCCTCAATTATAGATGTTGCAACAAGTTTAAACAATAATAAAGAGCTTGGTACTCTAGAAATGGGTGTACTCTACTCAAAAATACCAGAGACAATAAAAAAGGAAATTATAGATCCCTACATATCAATTAAAGATAATGAAGCTAGAATAAGTCTTAGAATTAAAGACTCTCTCAAAGATTTAAGGCGTAATGATTTAATAAACCAAATTAATTATGATTTAGAAAATAAACTCAACTTAAAGAAAGATGAATTTAAACTAGCTGGTGTCTTAATTTTATTTAATAATTTATTGCAAAGTTTATTTAAATCACAAATTTTAACTCTTGGCTTTGTAATGATTGGTATATTTATAATGTTTTTAATTTTATTTAAAAATGTTAAATTATCAATAATTGGAGTTGTTCCTAATTTTCTTGCTGCTTTTTTTATTTTAGGAATAATTGGTATAATGGGGATTCCTTTGGACATGATGACAATTACCATAGCTGCAATTACCATTGGAATAGCAGTGGATAATAGTATTCACTATATATACAGGTTCAGAGAGGAATTTTCAGATATTAAAGATTATAACAAGACTATAGAACGTTGCCACTCTACTGTTGGTGTTGCAATAATTAATACCTCAATAACTATAGTATTTGGTTTTTCAATATTAGTGTTATCTAATTTCATCCCTACTATTTATTTTGGTGTTTTTACTGGAATTGCAATGCTGTTGGCCATGATTTCTGTATTAACACTTCTGCCGTCATTGATAATAATTTCAAAACCCTTTGAATATTTAAAAAATTAAATGGAGTTTGTTAAGGAAATTAAAGATTTTTTTTCCTATTTTGATCTTGCTTATATTGTAATTACTCTTCTATCACTTTTAAAATGTACCAAAAATGGTTTCGTCTTAAGTATTTTGTCTTTATCTAAATGGTTATTGGCTTATATAATAACTTTAATTTTATTTCCTAAAACTAAACCATATGTGAATGGGTTAATTGATAATGAGTATGTTCTTGATATCATTTTAGGGGTTTCAATATTTGTAATAATAATTTTTTTAGTGCTATTAATTAGCAAAGGAATTAGTAGGACAGTCAAATATTCAGGCTTAGGTAAGTTAGATACTTTATTTGGTTTTCTATTTGGATTCGTAAGATCTTATATTATTTGTGTGTGTCTGTTTTCAGCGGTTGATATAGTTTATAATTCAAAGAAATGGCCTGTGGATGCTAAGAAATCATTTACCTTTTCATATGTTGAAAAAGGTAGTAATTACTTAATAAAAGAGTTTCCTAATGAAAAAAATTATGAAGATGCCAAAGACAAAGTTCAAGAACTTTAGGCCAAAGATTAACGAAGAGTGTGGAGTTTTTGGAATAAGCAATAATAAAGATGCCTCTACCCTAACAGCTTTGGGTTTACATGCTTTACAACATAGAGGTCAAGAAGGTTGCGGTATTGTATCTTATGATGGTAAAAAATATCACTCTGAAAAAAGATTTGGATTAGTAGGTGATAATTTTAATAAAGAAAAAGTTTTAAGAAATTTACCAGGGGATTATGCAATTGGTCATAATCGATATAGTACTACCGGCGGAACAACATTAAGGAATATTCAGCCTTTTTTTGCTGACACTAATACGGGTGGTATTGGTGTTTCACATAATGGAAATTTAACAAATGCTATTACCTTAAGAAAAAAATTGGTTGATGAAGGGGCGATTTTTTACACCACATCAGATACTGAAACAATTGTACAATTAATTGCAAAATCAAAACGTTCAAAAACGATAGATAAAGTTGTGGATGCATTATTCCAAATTCAAGGTGGTTATGCGTTAGTTATGCTAACTCAAAATACATTAATTGGAGTTAGAGACCCTTTTGGAATAAGGCCTTTGGTAATTGGTAAAATAAATGACTCTTATGTTTTTGCCTCCGAAACCTGCGCCTTAGACATAATTGGTGCCAAATTTATAAGGGATGTTGATAATGGTGAGATTGTTTATATTGAGAATGGAAAATTAAATAGTATCAAACCTTTCCCTCCAAAAAAAATTAGACCTTGTGTTTTTGAGTACATTTATTTTTCTAGACCAGATAGTATTCTTAATGGTGAATGTGCATACGAATATAGAAAAAGGTTAGGCGCTGAGCTAGCCAAAGAAACCAAAATTGATGCAGACTTAGTTGTGCCAGTTCCAGACTCTGGAAATGCTGCAGCAATAGGATTTTCAAAACACACAGGTAAAAATTTTGATTTAGGTTTAATAAGAAATCATTATGTTGGTAGAACTTTTATTGAACCAGCTCAAAAAATTAGAAGTTTGGGTGTTAAATTAAAATTGAATGCAAATAAATCCTCTATAAAAAATAAAAAAATTGTTCTTGTTGATGACTCGTTAGTAAGAGGAACAACTTCTCATAAAATTGTTAAAATGCTTTATGATGCAGGTGCAAAAGAAGTTCATATGGGGATTGCTTGCCCACAAATAAGATTTCCTGATTTTTATGGAGTTGATATGCCTACTAAAAAAGAATTACTTGCTGCAAACAAGAGTGATGATGAAATATGTAAATATATAAATGCGAAGACTTTAAATTTTCTATCAATAGATGGTCTCTACAGGGCAATTGGTTTTGAGAATAGAAATATTTCATATCCTCAATTAACAGATCATTATTTTACAGGTGAATATCCAGTTAAACCTATAGATGAACTTGGAGATAATAAAGTAACACAATTATCATTATTAAGCACAGCATCAAATAATTAAAATGAAAAAAGTTAGTTTTACAGAAATGAAAAAAGGTACTAAAGAAGATTATCTTTTGCTGGATAAGAATGAAAAAGACTTTGCTAAAAAAACTGCTGACAGAATTTTAAAATTTTTATCTTCTTTAACCGAAACATTGGAAGGCTATCAAGTCAGTAGACTAGAACATTCATTGCAAAGCGCAACTAGAGCATTAAATGCTGGTGAAAGCGAGGAAATGATAGTTGCTGCCCTATTACATGATATAGGTGATGAACTGGCACCAATGAACCATTCTGAATACGCAGCCTCAATTTTAAAACCTTATGTCTCTGAGAAAACACATTGGATAGTGGAAAAACATGGCGAGTTCCAAGCTTATTACTATGCTCATCATTTAGGTGGAAATAGAAATAAAAGAGATAAGTATAAAGGTCATAAATATTTTGATGCATGTGTAAACTTTTGCGAAAAGTATGATCAGTGTTCATTTGATCCTAATTATGAATCTTATCCTCTTGAAAAGTTCGAACCGATGGTAAGAAACATTTTTGCAAGAAAACCTTACTCTTCTTAACTTCTTGAATAATGGTTAATTTATCTAATCAGCAGAAAGGTTCGCTGTTAGCTTTTGTTGGAGTTATGTTTATTACTCCAGATTCATTATTTATTAGACTTTCAAGTATAGATACATGGGAGCTTTTGTTTTATAGAGGTGCTATACCTTCTGTGGTTATTCTTATTGCACTTATTCTTTTTTATAAGTCAAATTTAATTAAAGTTACCTTAGCAATGGGTCTCGCTGGATTGTTTTATGCGCTTACTTTCTCCGTCACCAATATTACTTTTATTGTGTCTATACAAAATACAAATGTCGCCAATACTCTTGTTATGATCGCAACAGCACCAATGTTGTCTGCTATATTGGCTGCAGTTTTTCTTAAAGAAAATCCTGATACGAACACTTGGATAGCAATCTTAATTACTTTCTTAGCTGTGGTTTATATTTTTTTCGACTCTTTCAAGCTAGGAAACTTTTTTGGAGATATTTTTGGTTTAATAACTGCATTAGGATTAGCTGTTGGTGCAAACATCATTAGATCTGTAAGAGATAAAGATTTAGTTCCTGCTGCGGTCTTTGGGAAGTTTCTGGTTGCTATATTTGCGTTATTTTTTGTTGATAATTTAATACTTCAAGGAAGAGATAATATTATTGTTCCTTTAATGTGTATTATGTGTGTAGGTATACCGTTTGTATTAGTAACAATTGCGCCTAGATTTATAACTGCAGCAGAAGTAAATCTTTTTTTTCTTTTAGAGACAATCATAGGACCAATATGGGTTTGGCTTATAATTAAGGAACAGCCTAGTATAGAGACAATCTATGGTGGCATATTAATAATAATTACCATAGCTGTGCACTCTTTTTATAAACTAAAAAAAGTTTAAACTTGTCACAATTAGGTCTTTATTTGAGAATAGATGACGCCTTAATAGAAAAGATTAATGAATAAAATTTTAAAAAATTCCTGGGCTCTTTTTACCGGCATGGGTTTGATCATGCTAGCGCATGGATACCAAGGATCATTACTTGGGGTAAGAGCAGTTGCTGAAGAGTTCAGTCTTACTGCAACTGGATTTATGTTATCAGGATACTATATCGGTTACTTTATAGGTGCAAAAACTATACCAACTTTTATTTTACGAGTAGGACATATAAGAGTTTTTGCTGCTTTTGCTTCAATTGCATCTATTGCTATACTAATACACTCAATAATAATTAATCCATTTAGCTGGTTTATACTAAGAATTATCACAGGTATAAGCATGGTCTCTTTATATACCATAGCCGAAAGTTGGCTTAATGATAGATCGAGTAACAAAAATAGAGGCAGCGTTTTATCAATCTATATGGTTGTATTGTATGGATCAATGGCAGTGGGGATGTTTTTTTTAAATTTTAGTTCTCCCTTAAACTTTCAACCATTTATTTTGGTCTCTTTGTTTATGTCTTTATCATTAATACCAATATTATTAACAAAAAGAAAAGCTCCAAATTTTAAAAAAATTACTGGAATGAGTTTAAAAGAATTGTACAAGATATCTCCGTTAGGGATGGTTGGTTCATTAATTTATGGAACTACACAATCAGCTTTATTTTCTCTTCTTGCTGTATATGCAGCTTCGATGAATTTCACAATTTTTGAAATATCTATAGTAACTTTTTTATTAGCAATTTCTGGTGCTGTTGCGCAATGGCCAATTGGAAAGCTATCCGATAATTTTGATAGACGATTAGTAATCATTTACACGACTTTTGGCGCGTCTTTTTTTGCATTTTGTTCAATTATTGCTGGAGGTCAAATGTATATGCCTGGAGATCTTGCAACAACTAAGTATTGGTTTTACCTGTGTGTTGTTCTATTTTCTTTTTGCAGTCTTCCTATGTTTGCAATTATATTTGCACATACTAATGATTTTATTCCTAAAGAAAAATTTGTTGCCGCTGGTGCAGGATTACAATTTGCATTTGGAGTAGGTGCAATTAGTGGTCCCTTTTTGTGTTCACTTTTAATGGATTTGGTCGGAGCAAATGGTTACTTTATATTTTTAATATTTTTTCATGCATTAATAGGTTTTTTTGCCATACACAGGATGAGGGTAAGAGATGTAAAAGAAAATCCAGATTCACAATTTACAGCTATGCCACAATCAATCACGCCGCTTGGAATGGAATTAAATCCAATTACAGAGCATATAGATGAGCCATATTCTGAAAAAGTTCAGAAAATGCTAATAAGAAAAGGTGTTTCTTTTAAAAAAGACGAAAAAAAAGTTGAGAAAGATATTTAAAATTTTCATAGTCAGTAATTAAAATCTACCAAAAGTTGTATCGACTATTTTGAACAATTTCTTACTTGTGCCAACGATAAAATTTTGCTGAAATAAGTTTTTATAAATTATGCCTAGAAAAAAATCAGTCCGAAAAAAAAATGCAAGTGGTATTGCTAAAATTGCATCATTTACAGCTACTTCAATTTCAAATGCTTATAGCACTTATAAGAAGAAACAAGATCAAAGAAAGATTGAAGAAATAAAATTAAAAAAACTTGCAGAGAACAATAAAGTTATTCAAGAAAGAAAAGAATTACGTTCAAAAGAGGATCAACTCAAGAAAGATCAAGATAAACTATATTTGAGAGAAGAGTCCATTAAAAATAAAGAGAAAGAATTAAAACTAAAAGAGGAAAAAATTAAGATTGATAATGATAAACTGATTAAAAAAGAGGAAGAGTTATCATCAATATCAAAAGATTTAAGAACAAAAGAAAAAGAACTTAAATTTAGAGAAGAAGAGCAAAATAGAAAAGATATAGATCTTAAAGTTAGAGAAGAGGAACAAAGAAACAAAGATCTAAAAGAACAAAGACGAAGAAGAAGAGAGCAAAAACTTAGAGAAATGAAAGAACTTGAGGCACAACGTATCGAAAATCAAAAACTAAGAGAATGGGAAGAAAAGTTTGATTTAGAGCAAAAACAAAAAGAGGAAGAAGAAAGATTAAGAGATGAAAAGCTTATTAGAAGAGAACGTGAACGTGCTTTAAGATTTCAAAATAAAGATAAAAACGATTTGGAAGATGAAATATCTAAAAGATTAGAAAATTTTGAAATTAAACAAACTAGAAAAAATTAAAAATTACTTTAAGTGTCACCAATCAATTCCAAAAAGTTATGGGAGATGATTCAGGAAGCTGGTGATTATCTAAGGTGTTAGAGGGACAACGTTCTTCACACTAGCTCACACTACTTCACACTAGTTATGCGGATAATTAAATTTTAATTGAAAATAATTCGCATTAAGATTCATCAACTTAAACAAGAAACTAGACCAGAAACTAGATCATTTTGAGATAAAACATTTTAAAAAAATTAATTTAATGGTTTAGAATATTTTCTAATTTCTTCGTTAAGAATACTGTCTTTAAGCAATATTTTATGTACTCTATCTAAAAATATAGACTTCTCTTCATTAATTTTAAATAAAAAGTTCATTATAGTGTCCTCAATATTATTTTTATCTAGTAAGTTTCCATAATTAGAAGGATCATATCTTGAATTTAAAGTCATTCTTTTTTCTATCATTGCTTCAGTAATTACCTCTGCAAGTAATGATTTAAAGCATGATGTTTCTTGACCTGGATATTTTTCCTCTTTTTTACCTAAATATCTTCTAAGTTGCTCATGTTCACCAGCAATTTCCAGTTTATTTGGTAAATTTGGATTCCATTGATATCTTTGTTTACCATATTTTACAGGTAAAATCTGAAAATCAAATTTTGATTTATCATCATCCTCATCTTCTTTATTAAGCACATTAACATAAGTAGTTGCTCTCTTACCATTCAACTGAATTGTAATTTCGTTATTTGATGATAATCTTGCCCCTTCTATTGTGAGCGCGCCGATCGCATAATTTGGACCTGCTAAATTAAATCTACATTTTCCAATAACCTTTATATGATCGCTGTTTACATCAAAAATTTGTGCAGTCATATCATCATTATTCATTTTTTCCGTAACAACATCTGGAATTTTAGCAAAAATTTTTAACGTTCTGGATTTTTTATTTTTTACGTTATAGATTTCTCTCTCAAATTCTAAATCATTTTTAAATTTTCTGGGTTCTTTAGCTAATATATCTAATTGCAGAGATGTTCTTATTTGTCCAACTTTTTGATAAACATTTATAGTTAAATTATTTTTAGGTTTTATTCCTTCTATTTCAAATTTAAAAAAAATTAGATTTTTTTTCTTCTTAGACTCTTTAAACTTAACTTTTTCTGTGTGTATCATTAGACACTCTTCTTCATTTTTTGGAACAGAAATATATGCAAAGTCCAAATTTGAAGCTAAATTTTGTTTTGTTGTATAAGCATAAATATTTTTTCTTTTTCCTACATTAATCTTTTGTTTTGGGGGTATAAATTTCCATTGATTTGGCTCTATATTAATTCCTGTTAAATCTGCATCGTCTTCCTCAAATAAGTCGTCCATTAGTTTTGCGCATTCTTTTGCTAATTCATCTAAAGTTTCTTTTGTATTTTCATTCTCTATATTCTTATTTTCTGCTGAATTTCTATCGATCAATATATATTTTTTGATAATTTCTTTAGGTATTCTAAATAGTTCTTCTACAGCTGGATGACTTCTTTTTAATCCTTCTACTCTTTTTAAATCTATAATCGGTTGTGGATTATCGACAGTCTGTGTTTTATTATTTGATTGTTTACTATCATAGTCATTTAACAAACTGGTTATCAAATTACTTTGTAAGTAACCAAAATAATATTTTCCTTCAGGCGCAATGTCATAAGTTGTGTCCAATAAGCTTTTTTCATGTACAGCTTTTTTTCCAATAACACTTATGCCCCATTGTCTAAATCTTTTATCTCCCTCGCCGCTATCTAATGGAATTTTACTTTTATATAATTTGAAGGTTACCTTTGAGTCCTCTCCAAATTTTGCTTTATAAGAATTTATATAAAAACTTTTTTCTTCAATTAATTCACCCTCTGGTTCAATACTAGTTAATATTGAGTCTTCATTCTTAGATATAAATTTTAAAGACAAAGATTTATCTTTTTTATCAAGAATCTCGCTTAAAGCATAATGTAATGGAATTTTTTTAACTAAATCACTTGCTCTTAAATGATACCCTGTTTTTTCTGCTGGAATTTCTAATTGAATAGCGGTACCATTTTTTCCATTTTTAATACCTATAGTACTATAATGTTTGCTTTTAGCTTTTTCGTTTTTACAAAATGTTTCAAACTTTCTGGTTTTGTTATCTATTCTTATCTGTGAATAAACTCCATTCTTAATAGATGCAACGGTTACATTTCCTATTGAAGCTGCATCTTTAGCCCCTCTACCAGCTATTCCTCTTGAAGCTGTTCCACTTTGTTTAGCACCATAATTACCAAAACATTTTTCCAAAGTTTCATAATCCATACCTTCTGCTTGATCTTTAACAATTAAGGTTGTTGAATTTCTTTTTCCACCTGGTGAATACTCTAACAAACATTTCCCATTCCATGTTTTCTCTTTTTTTAAATTTGCTAATCTTTCATAAGAATCATCGACGTTTGTAATAAATTCTACTATTGCTTCCCACAAAGAACCCATTGATTCATCGCTGAGCTGCTTATAGACGCGAGTTGCTATTTTTAAATCTTTTGATGATATTGGTTTACCTGAATTAATTATCATAACATTTTTTTTAATTGTTTTTTAGATTTATCTAAAGCAGCCTTCCTTTTCTCTTCATTTAATAAATCTTTATGCTCATTCTCAATAAAATTTAAAAAATCGTAAACTTTTTCATCAATTTCATATGCTTTATTTTTTGTTTCATAAAATTTTTCAACTAATCTTGGTGTATTGCTAGTTAATACTTTAAGAAAATCTGCCACATCGTAAATAGTTCTATTCTGTAAATTTTTATTACTCTTCCAAGCTTTAAAATATGCTGATCTTTTAATTGAAATTACAAAAGATTTTTCGTGTTGTTGAAAATTACTTTTATTTTTTTTTATATCAACAAACTCTGCTAGATCTTGATTACAAAACTTTAAACCACTTTCTGTTAAAATCCACCCATCTTTATTTTGATCTTCATGTTTTCCACCGTAAACCTTATTTTCCTCTGCTAAATGTGTTAATGTTTTATAAACTGGTTCTAAATTAGGAAAATTTTTAAATTTTTTTAATTTCCAAGAAAACATATCTCTATTTATTTGAAATGCTCTATAACTAATTTCTTCAGTGTGAACTTTTGTTTTATTGCCTCCTCTTTGAAAAAGGCTTATTAATACAATTTCTTTTTTTGTTAATTTTGTATATTTTTTATCTTTTAAATTCGAAACCATCTTTTTTTGTATTTTTTTTTGAATTTTTAAATTTTTCTTTTACTAATCTAATTTCTTTATCTAGCGCCGACATCATTTGGCTAACTTCTTCATTGCTGTAAGAATAATGACTTTTATTGGATAAATTTCCTATTAATTGAATTGATTTTATTGTTTTATTTACTCTTTGCTTAGCTAATTCCAAGAATTTGTTTTTTTTATCTTTCATATTTTAATATAATATATATAATATATTATGCAATATATGTCAATACAATATATTTATATATTTTAATCTATATTATAATAAATATTAAACCTGAGATTGTATGATTGAATTTTTAATTGCTGTTGAAGTTTTGGTAATAGTAATTGGGATTTACTTAAATCAAAATTGAATTTAATCATTGGATTTTATAGGATACTAGATCGCAGACTATACCAGATTGAGATAAAACAAGGTTTTAAGTAGTATGAATAAAGAAAACGCAAGTAAACTCTGGAAAATTATTCAGGAAGCTGGTGATTATCTCAATGGTCAGTTGCCTGACCATCCTAATCATCCCAAAGGTAGAAATCCTTATGCTCATGTAGCATTATGTATTAAAAATAAGTTTAGTAATAGTTACAAAGATATAGAAGATGAAAAGTTTGAGGAAGTTGTAAATTTTATTAATTTTTTAAAAGAAAATCCAAGTTGATTATTGTTTAGGAAAGTAATCTTTTAAATCTCCCTCTCTATAAACATCTGCAGTACAGCAATGAAGACCACCACCAAATGCATAAGCATCACGAAGCTCGACTGGTAAAACTTCCATTCCAAGTTTGTCTAATTGTTCAGCTTGATATACCTCACTTTTCTCAACACAAACTGTTTTAGGATCCAAAACTAAAACATTCATTGATAACCAAACTGAGGAATAGCATAATGGAGGAGGACTGTTATGTGCAGGTTGCGCAGAGTCAATAATTTTCCAACCATTGTCCTCAAATAACTTTCTTTGTTCTTTCGGCAACCTTCTTTGAGGATTATTAATTATTAGACCTTCCTTTATTGGAGTAAACGTTGCATCAATATGTATTGGATATGGGTCGCCAGGGAAATTTAAAGCATGTACCCTATGATCTTTGAAATGTCTTCTTAACCAATCTATACCTTTTAAATTTGTTGTAAAACCGTGCTGGACTACTAAGTCTTTACCAAATCTTAAAATATCTGCAGCATCAAACAAGGGCTCCTCTTCTGTAGTTACAAAAAACTTATCTTCTGTCCACTTGAGTCTTTTTTGAACACCAATTTTTTCTGATAAATAATCTTTTCTGTAATCTGCATCTGTTAATCTCGGTTTTGGTGCAATTTCATGTCTCATATTTGGATCTTGCTCAAAATAATTTTGCAGAAGTGGTCTATAATTAAGATATTCAAACCACCTACATCTATAACTCATTGTTGCTTCTAACATTTCATTGCCAACTGTTAAAATTATATCTCTTGCTGGCATACATCCAAACATACTATCAGCTTCCCAATCTGGTGTAGAAATTTTTTGATTATGTTTTATTGGTGTTGGTCTATCAACTTTGATGCCCCTTTTCTCAAGCAAAGAAACAAAATTATTTAGTAATTCATTTGCCTTATCGATTGTATCTTGTGTTCTTTGTCCATGTTGACCTTTCATATCGGAATCCTCTGGCACTTTTGCATCAAGTGCTGGTTCAGGAGCAGGAATACAGCAGCCGTCTGCTCTTCCAACAATAATATGTTTTAATGGGTCCCATTCATTCCAACTATTAACGATTGTTTTTGAGGAATTCATAAATCAGTTTAAAGCTATAAATCTTCTGTTATGTTTTATTATCAAGCTATAATAGATGATAGCCAAGAATATTAAAAAACCACCAATAACAGTAGTATTTGATGGAACTTCATTAATACCAAGTATAGGTAGCCAAACCCAAAATATACCGCCTATTACCTCGGTCAAAGACAATAAAGTTAGTTCAGCTGCTGGAATTGCTTTTGATCCTATTGAATATAAAATCAAACCTAAACATACTAATGTACCATGAACTGCAAATAGAGATTGATTTCTGCTATTTGAAATTAAAGCACTATCAGTGTTGATCAAAATAAATAATGAAACAATTGCACAAAAAAAGCCTGCAAATGCAACAGTTGTAAATTTTGGAGTTTCTTTTCTCCATCTTAAAGTGACTGAAAAAATAGAAAAACCTAATGCTGATATAAGACCAAAAGTAAACCCAAATAAAGAACCGGTCTCAAAATTTCCAAGAGCCATAATGACTATGCCAACCGCTGCAGTAAATATCGCTACCCAAACATTTGTGGATATAGTCTCTTTCAAAAATAAAAAACCCAATAATGCTGTCATAAAAGGCATGGCGGCAAGACAAAGTAAAGTAATTGCTGCACTTGTATGAGTAATAGACCATATAAAAGAAATCATAGCTGTGCCAAGTCCTGCTCCTCCAATTAAACCTGATATACCGATTTTTTTATAATTATTTAAAAAATCAAGTCCTTCTTCAAAAAATAAATAAATATTTAAAAGAATAAATATAGTTATTCCCCTTGCAAATAAATATTGCCAAGGTACAAGCTCAGGCTGATCCATGTAACGAACAACTAAGGGACCAAAAGACCAAAGTATTCCTGCAATTAGAACAACTGGAATAGCAACATTTTCATTTTTAAGTTTAAACATTGAGTGTTTTTATTAATAAATTTGACTTACTACAATAAAAAATTAAATTGTTATTGATATTTGAATAAAATTAAATTTTACCTCAACTTAAAGTTGTTAACTACTTAATTAATGGATTTAAAAGTTTTTAAATTAGCAGCAAATACAAAAAATCATAAATTATTAAAAGATTATGATTATGTTTTAAGGCAAAAAAATACTTTTTGTGGAGATGAAATTACAATATCAATTAAAGCTAAAAGTAAAAAAGTTTATAAAATTGGTTATAGCTGTAAATCATGTATTTATACTCAAGCTTCAGCAAGTCTGCTTTCAGAATTTTTTAAAAATAAATCATTTAAGGAAATAGATGATATAATTCTAGAACTGAACAAGTTTTGTAAAAAACAAACATCAAAACTCCCAAAAAAACTATCAGTTCTAAATAAGATAATTAATGAAAAAAATCTTGCCAGAAAAGATTGTTTATTGCTACCATTTATTACTGTCAAAAAAATGATAAAAAATCTATAGTATTATTATGAATAAAGAAAATACTCTAAAATCCTCTATAGCCGCATTGTTCTCTTTTTTAACTATAGGTGCATTAACTTTACTAACTTATAAGACAGAATATGGTATTTTTTTAATTGCATCATTTGGATCTACAATGGTATTGCTTTATGGATATCCTGAAAGTCCTTTCGCCCAACCAAAAAATATTTTCTTTGGTCATCTTTTAACAGCTTTGGTTGGAGTGCTTTGTTTATTATTTATCCCATTACCAAATTATATTTTAATACCACTGGCAGCTGGTCTTGGGGTTGGGTTAATGATACTTTTTAATGTTACTCACCCACCTGCAGGGGGCAATCCAATCATTGTGATTATTGGAGGTGTGTCTTTTGATTATTTATTGAGCCCGATAATAACTGGTTCAATAGTTATTCTAGTTTTTGGTGTAATTTTAAATAGATTTATTTTAAAGAAAAATTACCCAAAATAGCCACTATTTAATTGCTACTAAATGTCAAATTCTATAGATTGTCTGAAAAAAATATCTTTAGTTACAATTTAATAGGAGATTAAATGAAAATACTATGTGTTCTGTATGATGATCCAAAAAATGGAATGCCTAAAGCATATCCATTATCAGATTTACCAAAATTAGAAAAATATCCTGATGGGATGACTTTACCAAGTCCAAAAGGAAGAGATTTTACACCAGGTGAACTTCTTGGATGTGTATCAGGAGAATTAGGTTTAAGAAAATTTTTAGAAAGTAATGGTCATGAATTTATTGTTACTAACAGCAAAGACGGAGATGGATGTGAAGCCGACAAGCACATCGTAGATGCAGATATAGTTATATCTCAACCATTTTTTCCTTATTACCTAACAAAGGAGAGGATTGCAAAAGCCAAAAACTTAAAAATGGCAATAACTGCAGGAATTGGCTCAGATCATGTTGATTTACAAGCAGCTATGGATAATAAGATTGATGTTGTTGAAGTAACATTCTGTAATTCAAGATCAGTTGCAGAACATATTGTTATGATGATTGTATCTATGGTTAGAGATTATCATAATCAACATAGAGTTGTTAACGAAGGTGGATGGAATATCGCTGATGCAGTTCAAAGAAGTTATGATGTTGAAGGAATGCACATTGGTACAGTTGCAGCTGGAAGAATTGGGCTTGATGCATTAAGAAAAATGAAACCATTTGATGTTCACTTGCATTATTTTGACAGACATAAATTACCAGATAGTGTTGAAAAAGAATTAAATCTTACTTTTCATGATTCTGTAGAATCTATGGTAAAGGTATGTGATGTTGTCACAATTAATTGTCCTTTGCACCCAGAGACAGAAAATCTATTTGATAAAAAAATGATAAGTAAAATGAAAAAAGGTGCATACATAGTTAATACTGCTAGAGGAAAAATATGTAACAGAGATGATATAGCAGAGGCATTAAAATCAGGTCAATTAAGTGGATATGCAGGAGATGTGTGGTTCCCTCAGCCCGCACCAAACGACCATGTGTGGAGAACAATGCCTAATCACGGTATGACCCCACATACATCTGGCACTTCTTTGTCAGCTCAAGCAAGATATGCAGATGGTGTAAGAGAAATACTTGAATGTTTCTTTGATAAAAAACCTATAAGAGATCAATATTTAATAGTTAAAGACGGTCAGCTCGCTGGTATGGGTGCTCACTCTTACAGCAAAGGATCTGCAACAAGTGGATCTGAGGAAGCTGCAAAATATAAAAAAAAATAAATTCTTAATTTTTAGTAACAAACTCAAGTTTATATCACCTTGATATAAACTTGAGTATTAACTATATCTATTTAATGGCAGTTGATAATAAAATTCAATGGAATTTCAATAATACATATTTGAGTCTTCCAAAGATAATGTTATCTGAACAAAAACCAGATATTGTTGAGAAACCAGAAGTTGTTATAATTAATCACGCTTTATCAAAAGAACTTAGTTTAAATTTATTAGATTTAGATGATGAGTATCTAGCTTCAGTTTTCTCTGGAAATTCATTACCTGATGGATCTAAGACTATTTCAATGGCATATGCTGGTCATCAATTTGGACATTTTACTATTTTAGGCGATGGTAGAGCAATAACAATCGGTGAACATGTTACTCAAAATAATCAAGGATTTGAAATTCAATTTAAAGGTTCAGGTAAAACTAAATTTTCTAGAGATGGTGATGGTAAAGCTGCATTAGGTCCTATGTTAAGAGAGTATATTATTAGTGAGGCAATGCATTATTTGAATATACCTACAACAAGAAGTTTAGCTGTAATTAAAACTGGTGAAAAAGTAATTAGGGAGACAGAATTAAAAGGAGCAATTCTTACTAGAGTAGCTACTAGTCATCTTCGTGTAGGCACATTTCAATACTTTGCATATAAAAAAGACGATTCAAATTTAAAAACTCTTATTAATTTTACAATTAACAAACATTACCCATTATTAAAAAATAAAGAAAATTTATATTTAAATTTGATTGATAAATTGATGGAAAAACAGATTGATTTAATTGTGAATTGGATGAGAGTTGGATTTATTCATGGAGTAATGAATACAGATAATATGGCTTTATCAGGTGAAACTATAGATTATGGTCCATGTGCTTTTATGGATCAGTATGATCCAAAGAGTGTATTCAGCTCAATAGACCATTTTGGTCGTTATGCATATTACAACCAACCTACAATAGCAAAATGGAACCTTGCGAGATTTGCCGAGTGTTTAATTCCTTTGCTTGATTCAAATAAGGATAAAGCAATAAAATTAGCTACAGATAAGATAAATGAATTTGACAGTAAGTACGAAAAAAAATGGCTTGAAATGATGAGAGACAAACTTGGGATGATAGGCAATCAAAAAGAAGATGAGGTATTAATCTTAGACTTGTTACAATGGATGCATCTAAATAAAGCTGATTATACTAATACATTTTGTAATTTAACTTATGAAAATATGATTAATGATAAAATATTTCACAAAGATGACTTTTTAAAATGGAAGGAAAGATGGAAAATTCGTCTATCAGTAAATAATAATGACAAAACTTCAGAAAAGACTATGAAAAAATCAAACCCTGTAGTGATACCGCGAAATCATCTAGTTGAAGATGCTTTGAAAACTGCAGAGACAGGTGATTTAGAAAAAACAAATAGATTACTGAAAGTCTTAAGTGAACCTTACAAAATACAATCCTCAATTCAGGATTTACAGACATCTCCTAAACCTAGCAAAATTCCGTATAAAACTTTTTGCGGCACATAATCTTGAATTTACATGTACGAGAAATTAAAGAAATTTTATAAGCCATTTTTGATTACTTATATTTTGTTTTCGGTGGCAATCGGATTTTATCCTTCTTTTGAATTTTACTCGTTAAAAGGACAATCTATTATTTTTTTTGTGTCTTTTTTTAATGGGTTGCTTGGAATTTATTTAAAAAAAAATTAAAGTACATAAGGTTCGGGCCTTGCATTCTTGTCTAAAACTCTCTCGACTGCAAATTCACTTATATCAATAGTTTGATATGAGCCTGTTGTAATAAGCTCAGTCAATGCTCTACCAATTCCGGGCGCTTGCATTAATCCTCTACCAGTAAAACCTGAGGCCAAATATACATTCTCATATTTAGGATGTTTTCCTACCACAGCGTTATTATCTAATTTATTGCAATCATAATAACCTGCCCAACCACCTGTAAGCTTCAATTCCTCAAATGCAGGTATTCTTTTTGCTAAAGCAGGCCAAACCAATTCTTCAAAATCATTCCAGGCTGGCTCAAGATCGTCAGCATCAAAAACAGATATTGGAGAGCCTGCTAAATATTCTTTTCCTTCTGGTCTCCAATAAACTCCTGTAGTTAAATCACCAGTTAAAGGCATATCAGCGTAATGTTTTGGGCACTTAACCCTAAACACGGTATGTTTTTGTGGAACAACGGGAATATCATCTAAAAGTTTTTTCGTCCAACACCCAGCGGCAGATACAATTGTATGAGCCTTAACTTCAGAAATATTATTTATCTCACCTTTAATGAACTCAGCACCAAGTTCCATAGCTTTACTTTTTAATGCTCCATGAAACATAAAAGGATCAATCCATCCCTCAGTTTTATTATCTGTATATGTTGCAGTTTCGATACCCTCATTGTTAATATAGGGAAAAACCTTTGACAATTCTGAGCCTTTAATATTTTTTGTACCAGCATCACAAGCTTTATGATTTTCAAGCGCTCTATACTGTTCTTCTGCATGCTCAGGTCCAAACATCAATAGATATCCGTTGGCTACCATACTAGCAGTTGGATTGGGATTTTTTTCGGTTTTTAAAACATTGGGTAAATCAAAAATAAATTCTTTTGCAAATTTTCCAAGAAGGATATTTTCTTTTTGAAAAAATTGTCTTCTAAACCCTCCAAGCGAAAGTGGGAAAGATGCTTGTTTATAGGTTGGGTCTCTCTCAATTACTTTAACTTTTCTTCCTTCTTTTGATAAAAAATAAGCAGTAGCAGTTCCAATGATACCCCCGCCAATAATTACTACATCATCCATATTAATTTAAATATAATAAAGTTGCATTTAGTATTAACGCATAACAACTCCATAACAAATATGGAATCATTAAATAATAACTTATAATACTTATTTGTTTAAATTTTACAGTAAGAATTACAATAAATAAAATCAGCACAATCAAATTTACTAATGCTAAAGAAATATTATGGAAAACAAAAAAAACTATACTCCAAGTTGTATTAAATAGTAAGTGAATAAAGTAAATTAAAACAATATTTAAATTTTTAAAATTTTTTTGCCATGCTAGCCATATAGCAATGGTCATAAACAAATAAAGTGTTGTCCAAACAGGTGCAAAAATCCAGTCAGGTGGGGTTAAAAACGATTTGTTCAAGCTTGAATACCAGGGCTCTTTTGAATTGATAGTTGAAATACCCCCAATAAATGACGCGGAATAAGTCGCAATTGCGAAAAGCATAAACGATATAAATTTATTTTTTAACATATAAGTATTATACATCAGTATAGGATGAATAAAAAAACTATTTGGATAACGGGTGGCAGTACGGGAATTGGAAAAGCTCTAGCTATTAAATTTGCAAGCATGGGATGGAATGTTGCTATTTCTGCAAGAAGAGAAGGTCTTCTTAAAGAAATATCAGAAAATAATAAAAATATTTTTTCTTACCCTCTAGATGTAACAGACAAGTCGAAATGTTTAGAAGTTTTCAATGAAATTCAAAAAAAATTTGAAAATATAGAAATATGTTTTTTTTCAACAGGGACATGGAATCCTAAAAAAGAAAAGGATATTGACGTAGAGCAAATTGAAGAGGTATTTAAAGTAAATTTTTTTGGAACATTAAACTGTATCAAAGCTGTTGAAAAATATTTTAAAGAGAAAAAAGGTGGTATAATAACAATTGTATCCTCTATAGCAGGATACAGAGGATTACCAAACTCGACTGGTTATGGTCCATCTAAATCAGCTTTAAATAACCTTGCAGAAAGTTTATTTTTTGATTTTAAAAGATCTAATGTTCGTGTCAGTTTAGTATCACCAGGTTTTATAAAAACGCCAATGACAGATAAAAATGATTTTAAAATGCCTTTTTTGAAAACTACCGATTATGCAGCTGAGAAAATATATGACGGGCTAGTAAACAAAAATAATTTTGAAATTCATTTTCCAAAATCCCTCACAATAATTCTGAAAATATTAAGTTTTTTACCTAGTAAAATTTATTTTAGTCTTGTAGGAAAAATGACAAAGCATCAAAAAAAAAATTAATCTTTTACAAAAACAACTGTCAGCTCTGCAACTTTAAATCCAAATTTTGTCATTGTTGCTCTATTAATGGCTACACGTTCATCTTGTTTAAATATCCAGTCGTCAAAAGTAATTTTTATTTCTTTTCCTTTAACAGGGACTAAAAGAACATATTCAAATTTAAAAGCTGGTCCATAAGAATAGCCTTTGGCTTTTCCTACTACATCTCCAGCTGTTCCCTCATAATTATTTTCATCAATTTTATTAATTTGCCATTGTCTTTTTTGAATCTCGCCATCATCCCAATTAAATATTTCATCAAGAATTAGTTGTTTTCCATCCCACTTTCCATTTAGTTCTGCTGAAAATTGTCTGATTACTTTACCAGATCTGTTTTGTAATACTCCCCAGGCTTTTACATTTCCGGAAAGATAGTTTTCAATAATAAGTCTTGGTTCTTTATTTTTAAAATCTTCTGGTTTCATATTGTTAGTACTGCAGCTTGTATTAAATGAAAATATAATAATCAACAAAAAAGGAAGTATTATTTTTTTTATATTTTGCATAATTTTATTTATTTTGAAGTGAAAATTGTATTAGATCAATATTTTTAGATTTAAAACCAGCCTCACAATAAGACAAATAAAAATTCCACATTCTTTTAAATGTAATATCAAACCCTTGTTTTGAAATTTCGTTCCATTTTTTTTGAAATTCATCCCTCCATACCACCAAAGTATCTGAATAATGTTTACCGTATGAATAACACTGATTAAAA
Source organism: uncultured Pelagibacteraceae bacterium (assembly GCA_902598425.1). Taxonomy (GTDB): domain Bacteria; phylum Pseudomonadota; class Alphaproteobacteria; order Pelagibacterales; family Pelagibacteraceae; genus Pelagibacter. Next base: position 56,556 of record CACKBK010000002.1, read on the forward strand.
TTTAGGTTGTTTACATTTGCGAGTTCAATAATATTTTTTTTACAAGGCAAAAAACCACCAGGAAAAATATACTTTTGAATAAAATCTTGCTTAGATTTGTACCTATTATATAGATTATCATCAATAGTGATTGCTTGTATTGCTGCTGTTCCTCCAGATTTTAGGTTTTCCTTAATTGTTTTAAAATAACTTTTTAAATATTTTTGCCCTACTGCTTCAATCATTTCAATAGATGCAATTGAATTATACTTTGATTTTACATCTCTATAATCCATCATTTTAATATTTACTTTTTCATTAAGACCTTTTTTAAAAATTCTTTCTTTTGCATAATCAAATTGTTTTTTTGATATAGTTATACAATCAATTTTAACGTCATAATTTTTCCCTACATACTCTGCATATCCACCCCATCCACATCCGATTTCAAGCATTTTATCTCCAGCTTTTGGTTTAATTAAATTGGAAAGTTTTTTATATTTATTTATCTGTGCATCTTCTAGATTATTTTTTCCGTTTTCAAAAATAGCACTTGAGTATGTTAAGGTTTTGTCAAGCCATTTAGAAAAAAACTCATTTCCTAAATCATAGTGTTTTGAAATATTCTCTTTACTTCTTTCCTTGGTATTTTTAATAAAAAAATTTTTGACATAGTTCAATATTGGTAAGTCAAATGCACCTGAGAATTTGTGAACAGTTTTTATATTTTTAGCTAAGATTTCTATTAAATTTGTTAAATTGTTTGTTTCAATTTCATTTCTCATATAGGACTCGGCAAGTCCAATACTTCCTTTATTTATAATTTCTAAAAAAAAACCTGGCTTTTTAATTATTAGGTCAGCTTCCAAGTCGGAGCTCTTATCACCAATGATAAACTGTTTTCCGTCAAAGTTTTTAAGATTAATTTTTCCATGCTTAATTTTGGATAAAAGACTAAATACAATTTTATCTGCTATTTTATTCATAATTATTTTTCATAAGATATGTTATTTTTAATATTAACTTTCTTTTTTACTAATTTAATTCCCTTAAGCCATAATCTTAATGCCTCAAAATGTATCGCCGATATTATTTTAAAAGTCATTAGTGGGTGTTTAAGATAAGAAAATATAAGGTTTTTTGAGTTTAAATTTGATCTTACACCATCTTGAGATGCAAATAACAATTTCCCACTTTTATCCCTTTGATCAATTATTATTGATAGACTTTTATCTGGGTTTAGCACTTTAAAATAATACTCAGATTCTAAATCCATAAAGGGTGATACAAAAAATTTTTTTTCACAATTATTTTTTTGTAATTCTGATTTTTCATCTACTTTAAATACATATGTATGTTGTTCTCCAAATGTATTTTTTACCTCATACAAAATAGATATTAATTTTGATTTAGAATTATAAACAAAAAAAATACTTAAAGGATTAAATACATAACCTAATATTCTTGGGTAACATAATATTTTTATTTTTATTTTTTCATGGTTTAATCCAACTGATTTTAAATTTAATTTTACCCAGTCAGTAAGGGAGGATCCATCTCTTGGACCATGATCTTTATCATAAAAACTCATAAGATTAAATTTATTATGAGAGAAAAAATTTACATTTTTACTAATAAATTTAATTTCATTTAAATCTAATAAAATTGAAAAAACTTTATACTTAAAAAAATGTTCTTTTGGCTTAAATCTTTTGTGAACTACTTTTCCAGTATAAATACAAGATTCTTTAATCATCTAAATATTTTATCATTTCTAAAGATGATTTTATCCCATCTTCATGAAAACCATATCCAAAATAACTCCCAGAAAATAAAAGATTACTCTTATTTTGTATTTCTTTCAAATTTATTTGGTTATCAAGAGCATCCATATCATAATAAGGATGCGTAAAATCAATTTTTTTTAAAATTTTTTCATCATCTAATTTCACAATTGGATTAAGTGTTAAAAAAATATTTTCTTTTATTTTCAAATTTTGAAGAAGATTTAACCAATACGTTATACAGCTATTATTTAAGTTTTTGCTGTCAATTGAAGAGTTCCAAGCAGACCATGCTTTAAAGTTTTTTGGCATAACTCTACTATCTGTATGAATAATTGCTGTATTATTTTTATATTTAAATTTTGAAAGTATTTGTTTTTCTTTATCAGTTGGATTTTCTATTAATTTAATTGCATCATTTGCGTGTGTTGCCAAAATAACTTTATCGTAATCAAAAAACTCATTTTCTTCTCCATAAAAAACTCTAATTCCTTGATTATTTCTTTTAACCTTTTTTATCTCATAGTTTTTATAGTGTTCACCACTAATATTTTTTAAAACTTTATTCACATATGATCTACTTCTATCTTTTACTGTATACCATTGTGGTCTATTTTTAATTTTAAATAATCCATGATTTTGAAAAAATTTTAAAAAAAAAGCAAATGGCATTTGTTTTGCTTCATACGGAGGCATTGACCATATAGCAGACACCATTGGAATTACATGATAGTTGATAAAGTAATTTGAAAGTTTCTCTTTTTCTAAGTATTGCCCCAATGTTAGTTTATTATCTTTTAAATTTAAATTTGAGCTTCTCTTATAGAATTTAATTATTTCTAAAAACATTTTTAAAAACTTAAAATTAAATAAATTTTTTCTAGTTGAAAACATTCCATTAAGACCTTTTCCACAATACTCAACTTCATTTGAGGGTGTTGTTACAGAAAAACTCATGTTACTTTTTTCGATTTCAACCTTATTTTGTTTAAAAAATTCTATTAAATTTGGATAAGTATAATGATTAAAAACAATAAAACCGATATCTATTGGTATAAACTGTTTATCATTTTTATCTATATTTAGATCAATAGTGTATGCATGACCTCCAAAATGATCTCCTTTTTCAAAAAGATCTACTTTGTGTTTTTTTGATAAATAATATGCAGCACTTAACCCGGAGATACCTGATCCAACTATAGCAATTTTCATTTTAAATATTTATTTGTTTAGAATAGTTTGATTCTCACTCTTAATTGAAGTGTAAAATTGAAGCAAAACAGCAATTATAACAATTGTGCCTCCTATCAAAACCATAAAAGATGAATTTTCGTTGATAAATAGCCATGCCCAAAATGGTCCTAAAACTGCTTCAGTTAACATTATAATTCCAACCATCGCTGAAGGCGTTGATCTGGCACCAATGGTAATTAAAATAAATCCAAAACCTAATTGAAAAAATCCTGCTAAAAATCCTAAAAAAATATCGTGAGCAGATATGTTTATTTTTCCGGCTATAATATATCCTATTATCATAGCAGTAATTCCAGCATAGAGCTGTAATGGAACCATATCTACATTTGGATACTTTCTAATTATTAAAATCAGAATTGCAAAAGATACAGGCATAATAAATGCGGCTAGGTTTCCTGACATTTGCCCAGGCTCTAAATCAGATCCAACCATTAATATAATGCCAGAAATTGCTAGAAATATTGAGACAAGAGTTATTTTAGGAATTTTTTCTTTTAAAAAAAAATATCCAAAGATTGCTAAAAAAATTGTTTGAGTTTGAATTATGAAATTAGTATTTGCAACTGTGGTGTTATACATTGCAAAAACATATCCACAAAAACCTGATGATAAAATTATACCTCCAAATATTCCAGGAATTCCAGAGTTATAAAAAGCCCTAAAAATTTTCTTTTTATAAGAAATTAAAAGAAAAATAAATACAACCATAATGAAAAATAAAGATCTCCAAAACAGTATTTGCCACAAGGTTGCTCCCTCAAAAGACTTAACAATTAAACCACCAAAGCTTAAACTGCATGCTCCAAAAAATACTAGTAATGGTCCAGGTATTTTAAATATTAAATTCATTTTATTTGGTTTATTAAATTGTCAGTTTCTAATCTATATATTTCATAAATTTTTTCTGCTTCTGAAAGATTGACTAACTTAAATTTTATTTTTGTATTTGGTACAAGTTGTACAAGCTTATCATAATCCGCGCTGATAACTACTCCAATTTTTGGGTATCCTCCTATGGTCCCGTGATCTGAAAGCATAATTATTGGGTCACCGTCTGGAGGTATTTGTATCGTACCTTTAACTATACCTTCTGATCTAATATTTTTTTCTTTTATATTTTCAATAATTGGTCCTTTAATTCTCATTCCCATTCTATCTGTAAGTTTTGTGACAATGAATTCTTTATTTAGAAAATTTTCCACTGCTTTTTTTGAAAAAAAATCAAAATTTGTCGCTTTAATTATTCTAATATATTCTATTTTTGTATTAACATATTTAATTTTTTTTTGTGTTTTAAAATTGGATGTTTTATTAATCAATATTTTTTGATTTACAAATAATTTTTCTCCTTTGAATGGTCCAATTTTTGCTCTTGAAAATGTTGAATAACTGTTCAAAATTTTTTCTAATACAAAGCCACCTGATACTGATAAATAACCATATACAGATTTATTTGTTGAAATAATATCTAACTCATCTTTATTTTCTAAAACGTAATTTTTGTAACATTCGCCATTAATTAATTTTTTATTTTTTTTTGTAATACTAAAATTAACATCTCCTGTAACAGCAATTACTGTTGATTTACCGTAATATTTTAATAGCGGTCCTTGATAAGCAAATTCAATTGCAGCCTCATATTGGTTATTTACTAAAGTATTGGATAGTAAATAATTTCTATTATCCATTGCTCCACTAAACGGTAATCCAATGTGATAAAAATTTTCTCTTCCAAGGTCTTGGAAAGTTGAATTAATTCCTGGTCTTAAAACCTCAAAAAAATTACTTTTCATCTAATTTTAAAAATTCATTTTTTGATATTGGAAAAAAATGAACATTATCTCCTGGATTAATTAGAACTGGATTTGCTTTATTATTTGAATTAAAAATTTTGTAGGGTGTTTTTCCGATAATATTCCACCCCCCTGGACTTTCAAAAGTATATATATTTGAGAACTGTTCAGTTATTCCAACAGAGCCCTCTGGTACTTTTACCCTAGGTGTTTTTAATCTATCTGTTCTTAATTCTTTAGAAATATCACCCAAAAATGGCATACCGGCTACAAAACCTGTCATATAACAAAAATAAATTTTATTAAGATATTTTTCTAATATTTCCTCAGCGCTTAATTTAAGTTTTTTAATTAATCTTTCTTTGTCAAGAAAAAATTCTTCATCACAACAAATTGGTATTTCAATCTTTTTATTTTTTTGTTCATCAATATTAGATGTTTTTATATCTTCAATTTTTTTTTTTAATTCAATGAAATTTATTTTTTTTAAATCAAAAGAAACTATCAATTTATTGTAAGAAGGAGTTAAATTTATAATTTCTTCTAAATTTGCTTTCTTTAGGCTGTTAAAGAAAGAAATTACTTTTTTGTTAGTTTCTTTATTAATTTGTTCACCAAAATCGTAATAAATTGATGAGTCGCCAAGATTTAATATATTTTTGATCATCCCATGTTATACTTTATCAATGAAAGGTATGGAAATTAATATTAATTGTGATTTAGGTGAAAAATCAGAATTACATTCTATAGAAAATGATCCTGAATTACTTAAAATTGTCAATTCAGCAAGTATAGCTTGTGGTTATCATGCTGGAGATGAAGAAACAATGCACTCTACAATAAAAATTTCAAAACAAAATGGTGTAAGCATAGGAGCTCATCCATCTTTTAAAGATCTTGAAAATTTTGGGAGAAGAAGAATAAACTTATCTGAAAAAGAAATAATCAATTTAATAATAGATCAGTATAATATACTTCAAAAAATAGCTAGTCAGCATGATGAAAGAGTTTCTCATATAAAACCACATGGGGCGCTAAATAATATGGCATGTGAAGATATTGAGCTTGCAGAAATACTTGCTAAAACAATAAAAAGCATCAGTAAAGATTTGATCTATTTAGTACCTACTGGTTCAAAAATGGAAATTGCTGCAAAAAAGTTTGATATGAAAATAGCTTGTGAAATATTTGCAGATAGAAATTATGAGGATGATGGAAATTTAGTTTCTAGATCAAAAAAAGAAGCTTTGATAACTAACCCTGAAATAGCTAAAAAACATGTTTTAGAAATGGTAAAAAATCAGGCGATAAATTGTCTCTCCGGTAAAAAAATACCTTGCGAAATAGACTCGGTCTGTATACATGGTGACAATCAAAGTTCCTTAAAAACTGCTAAAGTTATCAAGCAAAATTTAATGAATAATGATTTAATGTTAAAACCTTTAAACAAACTAGGAAAATTTAATTAATGAAAAAACTTTTTATAATTATAACAATATTTTTTTTAAGCACTAATCTATATGCTGCTGGTGGGAGTTCTGGAGGAGATGGACAAGAAAGCAAACAATCCAATTACAAATCCGCAGTAAACTATGTTAAAGCTGGAAAAAAACTTGAAAAAAAAGGCAAGATTGAAAAAGCAAAAGTGAAATATGAAAAAGCTTTTAAAAGATTACTAAAAGCAAATGATAAAGATCCCTCTAATCCCGATGTTTTAAATTATCTTGGTTTTACTTCTAGAAAACTTGGGGATTTTAAAAGTGCAGAGAATTACTACCTCTCAGGTTTAAAAATTAATCCTAATCATAATGGAATAAATGAGTATTTAGGTGAATTATATTTATCCACTAATAGACCAGAGAAAGCAAAAGAAAGATTGGCGGTACTCCAAAATTGTAATTGTGAGGAGTATGAAGAGTTAAAAGCTATCATAGATGGAACAAAACAATCTAAGTATTAAATTTTTCTTTTCTCAATATTGAAATAAAAAAAAATTTAATTAATATAGATTTATTGATTGAAGAACTAATTATACTCACACAGATTATATTCATAGATATAATACTAGCGGCTGATAATGCAATTATTATTGGATTAATTGCTGCTAACTTTGTTCCTAAAAATAGGAGAAAAATTATACTATGGGGTGTTGCAGGCGCCTTAGTTTTTAAAGTCATATTTGCATTATTTGCAACCTACTTATTTAAATTTTATTTTATAAAAATAATCGGTGGTTTACTATTAATTTGGATTGTGAACGATTTAAGAAAAGATCTTTTTGAAATTAAAAAGGTAAAATCCCCCACAAAAAAATCTAAAGAACCGTCATATATTCAAAGTATTTATAAAGTTTTATTTGCCGATATAACAATTAGTTTTGATAATGTAATTGGTGTTGTAGGTGCTTCCAAAGGTCATTTTGGATTTATGATTTTTGGACTAGTCCTATCGGTAATTTTAACTGGTGCTATGGCAACTTATTTAGCTAATTATATTCAAAAACATTTATGGATTGCGTATGTAGGACTAGGTTTTATTTTAATTGTAGCTCTGCAGTTAGTAATTGGAGGATTAGTAGATTTGGAAGTTTTATCAATTAACGAAAATTTCAAAAAATATTTTTAGTAAGAATATTTTTTTGTCGGATATTTCTTAGATTTTACCTCTTGTTTAAATTTAAGTACCGCTGAATTTATTATTTTTTTTATATCAACGTATTTTTTAACAAATTTAATTTTAGCATCAGTTAAACCAATAATATCATCTGTAACTAAAACTTGACCATCACAATTAACAGAAGCTCCAATTCCAATCGTGGGTATTTTAATAAGATTAGAAATTTTTTTTGAAATATCACTATAAGTGCACTCTAAAACTATTCCAAAAGCACCATTTTTTTCTAGAGCTTTTGCATCTCTTATTAATTTATTTTTTTCTTTTTGTGATTTACCTACTGATTTAAATTTTCCTTTTACAGTCTGTGGTGTTAAACCTATATGGCCCAGAACTGGTATTTTGTTTTTGACTAAATGACTCACTATATGTTGCACCCTTTCTCCACCTTCCACTTTTACTGCATCACACTTAGTTTCTTTAATAGCAACTTTTGAATTCTTTAAAGCCTCAGATTTATTTCGATATGTATTATAAGGTAAATCGATTACGAGAAGGCTTTTTTTAACACCCATTCTAACACTTTTAGTGTGTTCAATCATCATTTTGAGATTAACTTTTCTTGTTGTTTTGTAATTATAAAGAACTGAGCCCAAAGAATCACCAACCAAAACTATATCAGCATGATTATCAATTATCTCAGCAATATTTTTTGAGTATGCTGTTAAACATACAATTTTAGATTTATTTTTTTTATCAATTATTTTTTTAATTTTCTTATTCATTATTCTAATTCAATCGTACTAGGTGGTTTTGATGTAATGTCATAAACTACTCTATTTATCCCTTTAATATTATTTATTATCTTATTTGAAACAATTTGCATAAATTCTTTTTTAAAATAAAAAGTATCTGCTGTCATTCCATCCTCTGATGTAATTGCTCTTAGTAAGCACATATATTCATATGTTCTGTTGTCACCCATTACTCCTACAGTTTTAACTGGAAGTAAAGCTGCATAAGCTTGCCATATTTTATTATATAAACTGTGACCCTTTAATTCTTTAATAAATATATCATCAGCCTCCTTTAAAATATTCACCTTTTCTTTAGTTATTTCCCCTGGCATTCTTATGGCCAACCCTGGGCCTGGAAACGGGTGTCTCAAAACAATTTCTTTCGACAATTTAAGCTCTAAACCTAGTTTTCTCACCTCATCTTTAAATAGTAATCTCAATGGTTCAACCAATTTTAACTTCATTTTTTTTGGTAAGCCTCCTACATTATGATGTGACTTAATTTTTGATGTTTGGCTTCCTGTAACTGACTTACTCTCAATTAAATCGGGGTACAGAGTACCTTGTGCTAAATATTTTACATTTTTTATTTTTTTAGCATGCTTTTCAAAAATTTTAATGAATAGGTTGCCAATTATTTTCCTTTTTTTTTCAGGGTCGAATATTTTTTTTAATCTATTAAGAAAAAGAGTTTTGGCATCAACATAAACAAGATTTATTTTAAATTTTTTTTTGAAAGTATTTAAAACTTGATGCTCTTCTTTTTTTCTTAGTAAGCCAGTATTTACAAAAATACATATTAGTTGCTTTCCTATTGCCTTGTGGATCAGTTTTGCAACTACACTACTGTCTACACCACCTGATAAAGCGCATATAACTTTAGATTTTCCTACATTGTCTTTAATTTCTTGAATTAACATTTTTTTTTGATTTTTTGAGGACCAATTTTTTTTTATCATACAAATTGAAAAGATGAAGTTTCTCAAAATTGTTTTTCCATTTTCTGTGTGCGTTACCTCAGGGTGAAATTGTATTCCATAAAGTTTTTTTTTTGGATTTTCTATAATGGAGAATTTTGAGGTCTCAGTTTTTGCAACAACTTTAAATCCTCTTGGCAATTTTGTCACTTCGTCAGCATGACTCATCCATACATTATTAGATCCTTTTTTATTAAAAAAATTACTGATGAGTTTACTTGGATTTAATTTTTTTAATTTAGCCAATCCAAACTCTCTGTGTTTGGCCTTTTTAACACTACCACCTAGCTCTTTCGAGATTATTTGGTGACCAAAACATATTCCTAAAATTGGAACATTTAGTGAGAAAAGTTTTTTATTAAATCTAACTTTTTTTGATTGATAAACATTTAATGGTCCACCTGATAAAATAATTCCCTTTATTTGTTTTTTTTCTAATTTTAGATTTAATTTTTTATGGCTAATAATTTCAGAGTAAACACCTAACTCCCTTACTCTTCTTGCTATAAGCTGGGTAAATTGGGAACCAAAATCAATAATTAAAATTTTATTTAAATTATTGTTTGGTATCATTTTGTGGTTCTATATCTTTTAAAGACTCTTCTATATTTTTTTTTTCTTTACAAAGATTAGTACATATCATGGAGAAACTATCTTTTAACTCCTTTACTCTATTATAATTTGATTTTTTAAGTTCATATTTAATTAAAATAAACATTGCTTCCTCGTTATTGGGTTCAAGAAGAAGTGTTGTATTTATATTTTTAATTTGCTCTCCCTCATTTTCCTCATTTTCAAAGATTTTAGCTAAATATAAATATGACTTTGCATCCTTCGGATTAAAAACGATATTTCTTTGAAATAAAAATTTTGACTCCTCATAATTTTTTTCCTCGTATTTTTTTTTTGCTTCATCAAAAAAATTTTGGGCATTTGAGGAATTAGCAAATAAAATGATACTAATAAAAATAATGTATAAAAATTTAATACTTTTCATCTTTTTTAATTTCATCTATGTTATGCACCATACTCTCGTAAAAACCAGCTTTTGTAATCTTAACAAATTTTGGTTTTTTTCTTAAATAAATAATTTTTCTTGATCCAAGATATCCCATCGAAGACTTAAGACCACCTATAAGTTTAAAAATAATTTTTTCAACTGAGCCTTTGTATTTCACATATCCCTCTACTCCCTCGGGAACATATTTGGATTTATCTTTTTGTTTTTTTTGAAAATATCTGTCTGCCGATCCTTTGTTCATCGCGCCTATTGACCCCATTCCTCTGAAATTTTTGAATAGTTTACCATTTTTTTTTACTATTTTTCCTGGAGACTCGTCTGTTCCAGCAAATAGAGAGCCTATCATAACCGCATCGGCTCCTGCTGACAAAGCTTTTGCTATGTCGCCTGAAAATTTAATTCCTCCATCTGCAATAATTTTTATATTTTTATTTTTTAAACCTTTTTTTACATCTAAAATCGCACTCAGTTGAGGCACTCCAATGCCTGCAACCAATCTTGTTGTACAAATTGAACCAGGTCCAATTCCTACTTTTATAATATCAACACCTAATTTTGCTAAAAAATTTGCTGCGTTTGCAGTCGCAATATTTCCTGCGCATAGTAAAGTATTCTTATTTTTAATTTTTTTAATTTTTTTTATTATGTCTGCTACTTTTTTAGTATGACCATGTGCAGTATCTACTACTATTAAATTTACTTTTTCATTTATTATAGCTTTGGCCCTTTCGAATTCTAGTGAACCAGCTCCGACCGCTGCACCAACTAAAAGATTTTGTTTTTTAACTTTTTTAATCTCTAATATCTGTTTTTTTATATCTAGGTTTCTGTGTATTACTCCAATACCTCCAGCTTTAGCAATTGCTATCGCCATTTTAGATTCTGTGACTGTGTCCATCGCAGACGATATAAGAGGAATTTTAAGTTTAAATTTTTTTGATAAAAATGTTGTGGTATTCACCTCAGAGGGTAATATTTCAGAATAATTTGGTGCAAGTGTTACGTCGTCAAATGTAAGTGCTTCTTTTATAGGACCCATAATCTTATATATATGATTCTTTTAAAATATAAAGGGTCTATCTTAAAAATTTACAAATTATAAAGCTTTCTTTCGAATCTTTTCTACTTGATAAAGGCTTAAAAATATTAACTTCTCTAAATTTTTTTTTTGCGTCTGCGACAATTTCATTAAAACTTGATCCCATAAAAATTTTTGAAACAAATTTACCTTTTTTGTCTAACATTTCGAAGGCAAACTCCATAGCCTCAATACATAATTCTCCAGTGACAATAGCGTCTAAATTTTTATTTCCTGTGGTGTTTACTGCCATATCGGAAATAACGACATCTACTTTTTTGTTGAAAAAGTTTTTAATTTTTTCTTTATTTTCTGATTTTGTAAAATCTCCGACTATTTTATTAACCTTATCAATATGCTCAAAATCTAATAAATCAATTGCTAAGACTAGACTTTTTTTATATTGCCTTATGATGTATTGAGACCAACTTCCTGGAGCAGCACCAAGGTCAATTATTGAAGTTGTATTTTTAAATATTTTAAATTTTTCGTCTATTTCTTTTAATTTGTAAATAGCTCTTGATCTATAACCCTCAATTTTAGACTGTCTTACAAAGATATCCCTCTTCTGTCTAATAATCCAATTTTTTGAGATTTTATTCTTTTTCAATTAAAGGCCAAACCGCAAACTTTTATTTATAATATTATTTTCTAGCGTTTTAATTTCAATTTTAATGCTTTTGTCAATTCTCATATCTTTATTATCTCTCCAAATTCCAGCTGCAAGATGCATTATTCCAATTTTGTTATTAGGTAAATAAGGTTCTACAAATGTATTATTGTGGTTATCATATTTTGGTAACAAATTACTTGCTATCCAATTACAATATAAAGGCAAAAATTCTGTATTTACATTATCAATATATACACTCATATTAATCGCAAGCCCCTCGGAACCAAATATATTTCCAGATTTTAGAGTTTTCTTTAAATTATTTTGCCAAATACTCCAACAATTTGAATTTTTTTCTAAAGAAAAAACTCCAATATTTATATGAGGTGCAAATGCCAACTTTCTTGCTTTATCGATACCAATTTTTGAGCTAATTGCATGTTTAAAGTTTTGAGATTTTATAATCGCTAATTTTCCAAGTAACCAACTGACTTTTGACATAATTTTATAACCAGGGCCCATTGTTTGAGTAATTCCTAATTTTCCATCATCACAAGCCCTAAAATATAGTTCAATTGTTGACCAGTCATTTACCCAGGCATCACAATCAATCCAGAGATATTTTTCGTAATTAGGAAAATAGTTTGTTAAAAATGCTCTCGATACTTGACTCTTCAGCCACTCCTTACCCTTAATTTTATATTGTGATACTTCAATATCCCATTCTGCTTTTTTAATCTCATCAACCTTAGAGGTTAATATTTTAAGCTGGTCTTCATTAAGGCCGGCATCTAAAACACAAAACGCAACCTTCTCACTTTCTTTGAAACGTTTTATAGAATCTATTAATTCATTTAATAAATCAAAATATTTTGAATCGGCTAATGAAATTATTACATTTTTTTTCATTATAAAACATCTTCTAGTTCATCGTCCTCATTACCAGATGTTATAGAATATTTTTTTTTAAGTTTTACATAGTGATAAATACTTATTGGAATCGATAGTATGTATACCATGCAACTAATTACTATTACTTCAAAAGTGAATACTAATAATAAACCAAATAATAAAACAATACCAAAAAGTAAAAATACAGTTGTGCTTCTTGGCACAACAATCTTTTTCATTGAGTAAGTAGGAACTTTACTGATCAATAAAATAGAAACTAAAATAAATATATATGGAGTTAAAATTTCAAAATTGATACTAAATAAGTTTACCCCGCTTAAATCCAAAACTAATGGCGTCAATACTAATATACCTCCAGCAGGCGATGGTACTCCTTGAAAAAAATTATCTTTCCAAGATACGTCTCCTCCAGAACTTATATTAAATCTAGCTAATCTCAGTGCAACGCATACAACATAAATTAAAGACAACAACCATCCAATTTTTCCAAGTGTATTAAGTGTCCAGAAGTACATAATAAAAGCAGGGGCTACTCCAAAACTAATTACATCTGTAAGAGAGTCTAATTCCTTTCCAACTTTTGAAGTACCTCTTATAAGTCTTGCAATTCTTCCATCAAGGCCATCTATGATTGCTGCAAATAAAATTGCGATTATTGCTATTTCATATCTTTGATTTAGTGCAAAATTTATTGAACTTAAACCTACACAAACTCCAATCAACGTTAGAGTATTTGGCAGTATCATTCTTGCTTGTGTATCTGTTACTAGTTTAAATTTTTTCTTTGGTTCGTTCATATTATACTTTTCTTGCTATTAATGTTTCACCTGCTACTGCCCTTTGTTCTAATTTAACCAGTGGTTTATAATTTTCAAAATAAAGATCTGCTCTACTTCCAAATCTAATCATTCCTATTCTATCACCTTGGTTTAAATCATCATTTTCTAGAGTTTCACATACTATTCTTCTTGCAATAAGACCTGCTATTTGAACAACTATTACATCTTCACCATTTTTGGTGGTAATTTTATAATAATTTCTTTCATTATCCTCACTTGCTTTATCAAGCGAAGCATTTACAAACTTGCCTGGTTTGTAAAGAATCTGTGAAACTTTTCCTGCACATGGTGTTCGATTGACATGGCAATCAAATACATTCATAAAAATACTTACCTTTGTAAATTTCTTTTCACTTAAATTAAGTTCTTTTGGACCAGTTGACTCCTCAACTTTAATAATTAACCCATCTGCAGGACTAACTAAATAATTATCATCATTAATTGATATTCTTTCCGGATCTCTGAAAAAATAGTAACACCAAACTGTTAAAACTAAACCTATTAAACCAAGTAATGTACTCAGCAGATATAAAATTATAGTAATAAAACCAAATATTACTAAAAACTTATAACCTTCGCTGTGAATTTTAGGAAATACTTTGTCTATCATAATCGCTAATTGATAATTTTTAATTAATATGTATATAAACTGTTTAAATTCAATTATTAAGATAGCAACAAAAAATGAGCAAAATTAAGGTAAAAAACCCAATTGTCGAGTTAGATGGTGATGAAATGACCAGAATTATATGGGATTTCATTAAAAAAAAACTAATTTTACCTTATTTAGACTTAGGAATTGAATATTACGATTTAGGAATGAAAAGTAGAGATAACTCCAATGATCAAATTACAATTGATTGTGCGAATGCAATAAAAAAAAATGGGGTAGGTATAAAATGTGCAACAATTACTCCTGACGAAGCTAGAGTAAAAGAATTTAACTTAAAAAAAATGTGGCGATCTCCAAATGGTACAATAAGAAATATTATTGGTGGAACTGTTTTCAGGGAGCCAATAATTTGTAAAAATATTCCAAAACTTGTGCCATCCTGGACCGATCCTGTTATTATAGGTCGTCATGCATTTGGAGATCAATATAGAGCTACAGATTTTCAAGTTCCTGGTAAAGGTAAGTTAGAAATTAAATGGACATCAGAAAATGGTAAAGATGAGAAGAAGTATGAAGTCTTCAATTTTCCTGGTCCTGGTGTTGCTTTATCGATGTATAATCTTGACAGATCAATAGAGGATTTTGCCAGGTCCTGTTTCAACTACGGCCTAATTAAAAAATGGCCTGTTTATCTTTCTACAAAAAATACAATTTTAAAAACCTATGACGGAAGATTTAAAGATATTTTTCAAAAAGTTTTTAATGAAGAATTCAAAAAAGATTTTGATAAAAATAATATTACATATGAACATAGATTAATTGATGATATGGTTGCATGTGCTATGAAGTGGAGTGGAAAATATATTTGGGCTTGTAAAAATTATGATGGAGACGTTCAATCGGATACAGTTGCTCAGGGATATGGGTCTTTAGGATTAATGACAAGCGTATTGCTTGCTCCAGATGGAAAAACTATGGAAGCAGAGGCAGCCCATGGAACTGTGACTAGACATTATAGAATGCATCAAGAAGGTAAGGAAACCTCAACAAATCCAATTGCATCAATATTTGCCTGGACTAGAGGGTTAGCACATAGAGGTAAATTAGATGATAACCAAGACTTAATTAAATTTTCAAACACATTAGAACAAATTTGTGTTGGCTGTGTGGAAACTGGATCAATGACAAAAGACTTAGCAATATTAGTGGGGTCAACACAAAAATATTTGACTACTAATCAATTTTTAGATGAAATTGACGGAAATTTAAAAAAGAAACTAAATTAATTTTTTAAGACTTTCTATAGCATCCTCAATTTTGTCTATATGCTGTCCACCTGCCTGAGCAAAGTCTTTACGACCTCCTCCTCCTTTTCCTCCTAAAATTTCAGAACCAACTTTTGCAAATTTAACTGCATCAAAGTTTTCTGTAAGTTTTTCAGTAATACCTACCGCAAGACCGACTTTTTCATCTTTGCTGGCAAAAACAATTATAATTCCTTCTTTAAGTTCTTTCTTTCCGTTATCTACTAATTTTCTTAATTCTTTGGGTGATAAATCAAAAATTTTTTGAAATCTTACTTTAATATTATTTATTTTTTCATCTTTAATTATGTTCTTATTCTTATCAGATAAAATTGATTTAACACTTAGCTGATCTAATTGCTTTGACAAATCTTTAATTAACTGTTTTTTGTCGTCTACATTTTTTATTGGTTTTCCACCTAATGAAATAATTTCTTTAGATATTTCATCAATTATCTGATCGTTTTTTTGTTCTGATATACCTATTTGCTTTTCTTTATTTGTAAGAAATTTCTCTAATTGTTTATCTCTCAAAGCCTCTACCCTTCTTACACCAGAGGCGATCGCTGACTGACTTATAATTTTAAATTTGCCTACATCACCAGTATTTCTTACATGTGTCCCACCACATAATTCAGTAGAAAAGTACTTATTTCCCTCATCACCCATAAATACTACTCTAACCTCATCACCATATTTCTCACCAAAAAGAGCTAAAGCACCATGCTCAATCCCTTCTTTTGGAGTCATTATTCTTGTTATAACCTCAGATTTTTTCTGAACCACTTCATTTACAGAATTATCAATTTTTTCAAGTTCATCTGAGGATATTGGCTTCATATGGCTGAAATCAAATCTCAGTCTATCTGGTGCTACTAATGAACCTTTTTGAGTAACATGTGTTCCAAGAATTCTTCTTAAGGACTCGTGTAGTAAATGTGTTGCTGAGTGGTACGCTCTAACATTATTTCTTTTTTCGACATCAATTTTAAGTTCAACATTTTCATTTTTTTTTAAATTTCCATTTCTCATTTTTCCATAATGAACAAAAAGATTTCCTAATTTTTTTTGTACATCATTCACTTCAAAAATATTTTCACCTGATTTAATTGTTCCACTATCGCCTACTTGTCCTCCTGACTCACCATAAAATGGAGTTTGATTTAAAATAATTATACCTTCATCACCATCGCTTAACTTTTCTACTTCTTTATTATTTTTCACAATTTTCTGAATAACTGCTTCAGCATGTTCGTATTCATAACCTAAAAATTCGGTCGGTCCTACTTTGTCTTTTATTCCAAACCAGATTTCATCTACCGAGCTATCTCCAGATCCTTTCCAATTCTTTTTTGCAAGTTCCTTACTTTTTATCATTAAATCTTCAAATTTCTTGTGGTCTAAAGTTAAAGATTTATTTTTTAAAATATCTTCAGTTAGATCTAAAGGAAATCCATATGTATCATAAAGTTTAAAAGCAACTTCCCCAGATAATTTTTTATCAACCTTGTTAATTTCATCATCTAATATTTTCATTCCTCGATCTAAAAGCACTAAAAATTTTTCCTCCTCCATTCTTAAAGTCTCTTTAATAAGTGACTCAGCTCTCATTAGTTCTGGATAATTTCCAGACATTTCATTCATTAGCGTTTTAAAAATATTAAAAAAAACTGGTTCTTTGGATCCAAGTAAATGGCAATGTCTCATACCTCTTCTCATTATTCTTCTTAAAACATAACCTCTACCCTCGTTAGATGGTAAAACCCCCTCAGCTAATAAAAAAGAGCTTGCTCTTAAATGATCCGCTATTACTCTAAAACTAGATAAATTTGTTTCACTTGGTTTAATCTTAATCGTTTCAGAAATTGAGTTTATAAGTTTTATAAAATGATCTGTTTTATAATTATCGTGTGTACCTTGAAGAAGTGCAGCAATCCTTTCAAGTCCCATGCCAGTATCAACAGAAGGTTTCGGTAAATCAATTCTTTTTTCTTTTGAAACCTGTTCATATTGCATGAAAACTAGGTTCCAAATTTCAATGTATCTGTCGCCATCCTGATTTTTTGTTCCGGGCAAACCTCCTTTTAAATGGTCACCATGATCATAAAATATTTCTGAGCAAGGTCCACAAGGACCTGTTTCTCCCATTGACCAAAAATTGTCTGAAGTTGGAATTCTAATTATTCTATTGTCATTAAAGCCTGTGATTTTTTTCCACAAATTAAAAGCCTCATCATCTTCACTAAAGATAGTAAAATAAAGTCGGTTTTTATCTAGTCCAAAATCTTTTGTGATTAAATCCCAAGCGTAAAATATTGCTTTTTCTTTAAAGTAATCACCAAATGAAAAATTGCCTAACATTTCAAAAAAAGTGTGGTGTCTTGGAGTATAGCCAACATTTTCTAGATCATTATGCTTACCTCCTGCCCTTACACATTTTTGAGAAGTAGTTGCTCTTTTGTAATCCCTTTTTTCTAATCCAGTAAATACGTTTTTAAACTGCACCATGCCTGAGTTGGCAAACATTAATGTAGGATCATTATTTGGAACTAAGTTGCTTGACTCTACTATTTTGTGATCATTTTTTTCAAAATATTTTAGAAATGTAGATCTTATTTCATTTAGTGATTTGTCTGCCATATTTTTAAAATACAGCTTTTTTGTTTGTTGTCTAGGTTCTGAAGGGAAAAAAGGCGCTTATTTAAGCGCCTTTTTAGATAACTAAAAGTTATTGCTAATTCTTTTTAGATGGTGTTTCTTCTGTTTTTTCTTCTGCTTTCACCTTCTCTTGATCAATTGGATTTCCTTCAATCTTTTTGGAAATAAGACCAGCTTTCTCTCTTATTGCCATTTCTATCTCAGCTGCGGCTTTAGGATTTTGTTCAAGATAAAGTTTTGCATTTTCTTTTCCTTGTCCAATCTTCTCACCTTTGTAAGCATACCATGCTCCAGATTTCTCAACTATGTCTGCTTTTGCACCAAGGTCTATTAATTCTCCTGTTTTGCTAATTCCCTTGCCATACATAAGATCAAATTCAACCACTTTAAATGGCGGAGCAACCTTATTTTTAACTACTTTAACCCTAGTAGAATTTCCGATAATTTGCTCTTTATCTTTGATTGCCCCAATTCTTCTAATATCCATTCTTACAGATGAATAAAATTTTAAGGAATTTCCTCCTGAAGTAGTTTCTGGGCTACCAAACATAACACCAATTTTCATTCTAATTTGGTTAATAAATATAACCATGGTATTAGTTCTAGAAATTGAACCTGTTAATTTTCTTAACGCTTGAGACATTAATCTTGCTTGTAGACCAACGTGATGATCTCCCATGTCTCCTTCAATTTCAGCTCTTGGAGTTAATGCTGCAACAGAGTCCACAACAAGAACCGACATTGAGCCTGATTTAATTAATGTATCAGTAATTTCTAATGCTTGTTCACCAGTATCCGGTTGAGAAATTAATAGTTCTTCCGTATTTACACCTAATTTTTTAGCATAAACCGGATCTAATGCATGTTCTGCATCTACAAAACCACAAATTCCACCTGCTTTTTGTGCTTCAGCTACTACTTGGAGTGCAAGTGTAGTTTTTCCAGAAGATTCTGGTCCATAAATTTCAATAATTCTTCCTTTTGGTAGTCCACCTATTCCTAAAGCTAAATCAAGACTTAATGAACCTGTTGAAATCGACTCAACATCCATTGCTTTTTGCTGTCCAAGCTTCATTACAGAGCCTTTTCCAAAATTATCTGTAATTTGGCTGATAGCAGCGTCTAGTGCTTTATTTTTTTCTTTATTTTCCAAATCTCTGTCTTTTGCGGATTTAACCACTTTTAAGTTATTTTTTGTCATTTTTGCCTCTTTTTTTTTCATTTTTTAACAATCGAATCATGTTATTAAATGTACACATTTTGTTCTCATTGGCAAGAAATTAATTTTCTCAAAGATTATTAAGGAAAATAGCCTTTAATTAATTAAAAGTTAAATAACGAGCATTTAAAAGCCCAACAGATTTAAGAAGTTGAAATTGTGAGAGAAGGTAATCTCTTTCAGATTTTGCAAGACTAACTTTTGCATCTAGCAATATTGAGTTAGATTGAAGTACATCTAATGTTGATCTACCTTGTCCACTTTCATATTCTGCAGTTATTCCCTCGTTTGCAATCTCTGCTGCCTTTACTTGAAGTTTCACTGCTTCTAGTACACTTTTTGATGACTGAAGATTTGACCAAGCACTTGCTACATTCGAATCATTCAATTTTACAGCATTTTCATAAAGAAGTTGTTTTCTATTTCTTAAATTTTTGGATTTTGATAAACTTGCATAATACTTGCCTCCTGAAAAAATAGGCCATGTAATAGTTGCTTCTAAGGTTTCTTTATCTTGTTGATCATAAGTTGAACTCAAATCATCGGTTTCTTTCGTCTCAAAGGACAATGATGCAGAGGGTGATAAATCAGATTGTGCTATTTGAACATCTTTCTTTGATTGCTCAAATTCTAATTTTGAAATTATTAAATTTGGGTTTGAGTTCTTTGACAAATTTATTGATTTTTCTAGTGATGTCGGAATTTTCAAATTCATAGTAATATCCTTTTCCAGTTGAAAAGTATCACTTATAGGGCCAATTATAGTCTCATAATTAAGTTTGGCAGTTACAACATCGTTTTTTGCTTGAATAAATTTAGCTTCAGCTTCTGCTAAAGAGGATTCTGATTGTGCCAAATCAGCTAATGTTACTTGTCCTCTATCAAGGCGTACCTGATCCATCTCGACTTGTCTCTCAATTAAATTTAAATTTTGTTGATAAATTGAATACTTTTCATTAGCAAATATTGCCCCCGAGAATGCATCAACAGCTTTAAGCAAAGTATTTTGCTCTACTTGTAAAAGTTTTGCATCAGCTACTGCTAAGCCAATTTTATTTTTTTCATAATCTGCAACTCCCCCAAAACCTTGAAAAATTTTTTGCTCAATTTTGACTGATTTAGTCTCTGGATTAACATCATTAATTGTTGCGTTACTACCGTCTTGATTAGTTAGTTTTGAAGTATCTTGACTGCTTTTAGTTCCAGACAGTGTTACGGATGGTAAAAATTCACTTTTAGAAATATTTAAATCTTGCTTTGATGCTTTAATATTTTCTCTTTCAGCATTCAATTCAGGATTTTTTTTATATGCTAATGATAAAGCATCAGATAAACTGATTGCATATGAATTCGATAAATTAAAAAATATAAATAAAGTTAAAATTATTTTTTTCATTTTTTATACTTAATATTTTTGATTTCGTGATTTTGATTTAGTGAAAAAACGATTGAAGCAAATTTTGGTGCTTCTTTAAACATGTGTTCAGTTATTCTTTGATAAGTCATCATAAAATTTAAAACTTCTTTGTTGCTCATGATTTTTGAATTTTTTTTACTTTTATTATTTAAATATAATTTTTTTTCTTGTTTTATTCTCCACTTTCTTAATAAACTAAAATTTTTTGCTTTCAAATATAAAAAATAATCAAAGAATTTATACATTGATTTATATTTTTTATTAAGTTGATTATTTACATATTTTCTCCATTTCAGTTTTTGATCATTATCACGCTCGATTGTATTTATTGGTTTTTTTAAATTTTTTAGTTTTTGTGGGGACGAACCTACACACCATCCTTCTAATATTACAATATTAGGTTTTTTTTTAATTTTATACCATTTATCTCTTTTTAACCTGTCATCAATTGATTTATCAAATTTCGGTAATAGTACAGGTGAAAATCTTTTCTTTGAAACTTTTCTAAAAAAACTTAAAATTAAATCTACATCATGTGTTCCTGGAACACCTCTTGTCATCAGTAAAGGATGCACCTTTTTAGCTAATATCATTCTATTTTTTCTGGTTTTGTAAAAGTCATCAATAGATATTTTAAATACTATCAATTTAAAATATTTTTCTAAAATAATCTTAATTAAAGATGAAATAGTAGTTTTTCCAGTACCCTGCCCACCTGCCAAACCTATTATCATTGTATTTTTTTTATTCACTCTATTTGCCAACCAAAAGCATACTGGGATTAAAAAAGATTTAATCATTTTATCTTTTTTTCTGAATTTTTCAGTTCTTGTTTCTTGGCTTGATATAAATTTAATACAGTCTTTCTTTACTTTTGTGTAACACAGGTTTGCTGGATGCATAAAAATTAATTCTTTTTATCCAAGGGATGGTTTATTCCATCAAAAATTTCTATATCATCTAATTTATATGGATCTACACCTTCAATACATGCAGCATTAATTCCATACATATTTGGATTACTTCTCATTTTATGATGAGTATAAATTCCACAAATTTTACAAAAATAATGCTCAGCTACTTTGGTATGGTACTGATATTTTGTTAATTGTTCACTGCCATTTTTTATTTGTAGATCTTTGACCTCTACAAAAGTCATTACAGTTCCTTTTCTTTTACAAAGAGTACAATTACATCTTCTTTTAGTTTTTAATCCTTCTTTAGGAAGTTGTATTTCTCCTTGCACTTCCCCACAATGACATGACAGTTTTTTCATAAAGTTTATATTGAATACACCATGTGATATTTCTTTTCATTTTTATTTTAATTCCACTTTTAGTGATAGTTATCCACATTATACACTATATAGTTTTCGATGTTCACGTTTTGATTCACTTTTGATTCAGTTACAGACTCAAAATACAACTTATTTGACACTATTAAATAAGTGTTATACTAATAAGAACAAAATAAGAACATTTATGAAGCTAACTATACCTTATTATTTACATAAAGCTGGAGCTGGTTTTCCATCTCCTGCTACTGATTATATCGAAGAAGATATTGATCTAAATGTGCACTTAATAAAAAATGTTCCAGCAACTTTTGTAATTAGAGTTCAAGGGAAATCAATGACAGATGTTGGTATTAATGACGGTGATATATTAGTTGTTGATAAAAGTTTAACACCTAGAAATTTTTCAACTGTTATTGCAAATGTACATGACGAATTAGTTGTTAAAAGTTTTGTTCAAGAAAGAGATAAAAAATTTTTAACATCTGGGTCAAAAAACTTTAAAGATAGAATTTTAATTAACGAAGAAGAAGATATTTTTATTTGGGGAGTTGTAACTTATGTCATCCACTCAGTTTACTAGAAAAATAGCACTTGTTGATTGTAATTCTTTTTATGTATCCTGTGAAAGGTTATTTAATCCAAAAATAAGAAAAAAGCCTGTGGTAGTTTTATCTAATAATGATGGTTGTATTATTTCAAGGTCTAATGAAGCGAAAGCTTTAGGTATTAAAATGGGTGAACCTTATTTTAAAGCAAAAAATATAATCATAAAAAATAATGTAAATGTATTTTCATCAAATTATTCACTATATGGAGACTTATCAAGAAGAGTTATGCGAACACTTAAGAGATTTAATTCTGCTATTGAAGTTTATTCTATTGATGAGGCATTTATGGATTTGTCTAACTTTTCTGATAAAGAAGTTGAAGAAGTTGGTAGAGAGATTAGAAACACTGTTTTACAGTGGACTGGTATACCAACTAGCATTGGAATAGCAAAAACTAAGACTTTAAGTAAAGTTGCAAATCATATAGCAAAAAAAAAACAATCAGGAGTTACAAGTTTAATTGGAATAGAAAACATTGACTCGATATTAGAAAAAGTAGAAATAAATGATGTTTGGGGAGTTGGAAGACAATTAACTAAGTTTTATCAAAAAAATGGTATTTATAATGCCAAACAACTTAAAAACAAATCTAATACATGGATTAAAAAGTGCTCTAATGTTTTAAGCTCAAGAACTGCAATGGAATTAAGAGGTATCCCTTGTATAGATTTAGAAACAACTGCAACCAAAAGAAAAAGTTGTGTCGTATCAAGATCATTTGGAAAAAGAGTAGAAAATTTTCAAGAATTAAGAGAGGCGGTTGCAAATTATTGCTTAAATGCCTCAGAAAAAATCAGGTCCGAGTCTTTGGTTGCAAAATCAATTACTGTATTTGTTAGGACAAGCCCTTTTCAAAGAAACTTTGGATATTATTCAAATTCAAAAACTATTGATTTCCCGATAGCTACAAATAATAGTATTGAAACTGTTAAGGCTGCGGTATCTATATTAGAAGATATTTTTAGAAATGGTTATAGATATCAAAAAGCAGGAGTGATGCTTACGGGATTATCAAATTCAGATGGAAAGAAAAATTTATTTTCATCTGAAAAAGACTTAAAAATAAATAGTTTAATGAAATCAATTGACAATACAAACTATAGATATGGTAGATCTACTTTAAGTCTTGCAAGTGCAGGTGTTCATAAAAAATGGAATATGAAAAGAGAGCATTCTTCAAAAATAGATACTGCAGATTTTTACTGCTTACCAAAAATAAGAGCTATTTAATAAAGTTTAGGATTTTTCAAAAACTTCAATATTCGAAATATTGTCGAGACACTTGTTGTATTCTTCCATATTCTCTCTTTTGGATAACTTGAAAATTGCAATAACAAAAATAATTATTAAAACTATTGGAATTGAGGTAACTATAGAAAAATTACTTTTTATAAGAAAAGTGTATAAAATTATAAATCCAATAGATCTGATTAAAACATTTATCTTAAATACGCTAATTATTGAGAATGAGTGGATAATTAAGTTATAGAAACTCATCTTTGATAAATCAAAATATCTCTTGCCTCTAATCGAAGGTATTGAGTCTCTGGTTTTAGTAATCTTAACTAATGAAGCTGAATAGCAGTTCCACGTAGCTTTTTCATTTATCATGTTTTTTACTACACTTTTTGAAATGCATGTAAAATGACCAAACTTAATTAGTTTTCCTGTAAATAAATAAGTTAAAATTTTATGAACCTCGTAACAAAATTTAAATACATTGTTCTCTGATCTTTTTACTCTTTTGCCAACTACTGGAATATCTGGATTTTTAACAATTTTTTCGACAAATTGAGGTATTTCTTCTGGTCTATCTTCTCCATCTCCATCCATAGGGATAACATAATCAAAATCCTCTTTTTCATAAATATATTTAAGTCCTGCTGCATTACATCTTCCGTGACCACGATTATTAATCATATTAATAATTTTGACTGATTTTAAATTTTTAAAACTTAAGAAATTATCGGGTTTTTTTTGTGTAGATGCATCATTAATAATTATAACTGAAAAATTACCCTCTATATCTGTAACCGCTTTATCAATATTGTTAATTAAAAGTTTTACTGAATTCCAATCATTATAGATAGGTATCAATATTTTGATTTTCATAAAATTAATTAACAGAATTTAAAAATCTTATTAAAGATACAAAAATTCCATGGCCTGAAATTTCTATAATAGCTATTACAACTATGATAAAAATCGTTTTTTTTAATTTAGTATCGAAAAATTTATTCATTTCACTCCAACACAAACTTTCTCAAAGCAGATATACTTATTATAACTATCTAATTTACTTTTATCTACAATTCCTTCCCATGCTGGGCGTGACTTTAAATGATATGACAAGTTTCCTGCTGTCCATTCATCGCCTAAAACAACGTTTATAGGTTCTTTAAATTCAGAATTCCATTTTTTTTCAACTTCAATAGCAATTTCTTTACCGGGATAGTCTGTTCTTTTATTATCTTTTAGCAAAGAAACAGTTCCATAGCTTAGTGGTGAAAGTAAAAAAATAAATATAAAAAAAATTAGAAAATTTTTAATTTTTTTCATTTCTAAATGCTTTTGGAAAATATAAATTAATAATGTTCCAAAGAATAAATAAAATGGGGTCATCCACATTGTTCTAATTTTAGAGCCGGTCATTATTGAGGTCAAAAGCACAAGTAAAATTGGTAATATATTAACAATTAATAAAAATAATAATTTTCTGTCATTAAAATTTAAATTAATTTTAATTTTTTTTAAAATTAAAAATAACATTATTAAAACCGGCAATAAAATTAAAATTTGTTTCATTAAAAAAATAATCGGAAATTTTAAATGGTTTATGTAATTAATTTCTTCGAGTCCTGCTCTGGAAAAAGCATATTTAATTGCAATAAAATCGTTATTAAACAACCAAACTAAATGAGGAACTAAAAGAATAAAAAATACTTCAATTGATATTAAGTATTTAAAGTCAAATTTTCTCTCTTTTAAAATTACAATTTGATAAAAAAATAAAATAAAAATAGAAACCAATAAATAGATAAATAAATACTTCGATTGGAACCCAATAGCAGCAAAGATAGCTAAATAAAAACAATCATAAATATTAATTTTTTTACCATCAAATATTTTCCAAGCATAAAAAACAGTTAATGACCAAAAAGGTAGTTGACAAACATTAACGTTAAATTCTGGTGTAGTAAAATTATAGAAATATATACCTTCTAATAGTATTACTGATAGAAAGCTTAAAGTCTTATTATTAAATATTTTTTCACTTAATTGAAATACTATAAAAAATGAAAAAATTACAAATAACTGACTAAGTAAATAATAAGCCCAATCTTGACTTCCAAACAAAAAATAAAATAACTCTACAAAAAAAGCACTTGCTGGAGGATGTTTTTCAAATCCCCAATCTAAATTACTTCCCCAACCTAGCGCCTCAATTGTATCGAGTGGCAAATTGTTATTTGTAATCGAAGGAATCAATGTCCAAATAAAAAGATGAATAAATAAGAAAATGTAAAAATAACGTAATGTATTTTTTCTATAATTAAACATTTGCTTGAATTTATACAATTAAAGCATTCTTGACACTAAATAATTGCTGAATATACTTCCGACCGTTCAAACTATTAAAATGGTTAAGATATCAAAAAATTATATACCCAAAAGTACTGAAAAATATATGTGCGAAAAGCATAAAGCATTTTTCAAAAATAAGTTATTAGAGTGGAAAAAAGATTTAGTTAAATCAAATAATGAGGCTTTATATAATAGCTCCCTAGACGATAATAGCACTTCTGCTGATATTGTTGATCAAGCAAGCTCATACACAGAAAAAAATGTTGAGATGAGAGCAATAAATAGACAAATAAAACTGATTTCTAAAATTGATTCTGCGCTCAAAAAAATAAAAGATGGAACATATGGCTTTTGCGAGGAGACTGCTGAACCAATTGGTCTAAAAAGACTAATGGCAAGACCTGTTGCAACTCTATGTATTACAGCTCAAGAAAAACATGAAAAAGAGGAAAAAGTTTACGCTGACGATTAATTATTTTTTCTCTTTAATAACGTCCAGTCCTCAATAGTTTCAATTTTTTCAAAATTTTCCTCAATGTAAGCATTTACTAAAAATAGCCTCTCCTCTAAAGGAGCCAGCCAATTAAATTTCACTCCACCAGATATAATAATTTCTGTTTTATTTAATTCATTAATAAAGTTTTTTTGATCTGGAATAGATCCAATACTCCAAATTAAATAGTATTTAGTACAACTTTTTTTTTTTAATAAATAATGAAGTGCAGCATCATGAGAAAAAAGTTGTATACATTCTTTGTCTTGTAAAATTGATTTACTTTCATTAATAAAATTTATTTCTTTTTGATTAAGAAATTTTTGGTCTGGTAAATTTATATATTTCTCAAACCTTAAATTAAAATTTTTTAAATTTTTTGGATTTATATCAAAAATTATAGGAAATAATATTAATAAAAAAAATATTAAAAAAATGTTTTTTGAAGAAGATCTATCAATCTTTATTTTTTTATTTATTTTAAATAAAATGAAATATAAAGAAATGATTGAAAAAAAAATTATAGGGAAACCAAAAATATGTTTAATATGTGGTCCATCTGATCTTCCTACAACATAAGCATAGCTAAAAATCGAAATAAAACATAAGAACATTAATAAAAATTTAAAATTTGGGTAGTATTTGTCATTAACTTTTAAAAATAAATTAATTGTAAAGATGGATATAAAAATGATTGATAATAAAGTTTTAGTTGCTCTCGATGAATCTGGGTGGTCACTGAATGGTGTTGGATGAATGATCCCGTGAATGTAGCTCACATATTTATAAACTGAAAAAGTATTACTAATAAAATGCTTAAATTCTAAACCTAAATAAAAATAAAAAAATAACCACCAAATGAATATTGATGACAATAAAATAATAAAACTTTTTAAATCTTTTCTTATTATAAGGAAAATTAAAAAGCTTATTAAAATTAGGTTCATGACTAATCCCCTATCAATACCCCAAAGTAATGTGCTTATACTCAAGAAACCAAATATTAAAAGAATTGGTACATGTAATTTTTTATTTTCAAAAAAAAATGAAAATAATATGAGTGAAAATATTATTGGAATTTCTCTTGCAACAAGATGGTCTACACTTGCAATGTTGTAATCAATGACTGATAAAAAAATTAATGAATTTAAAATAAAAAATATATTTTTGTAAAATTTCTCTACTTTCAAAAATTTTGTAATTCTTAAAGATAGAAATATTAATAAAAACTTTAAAGAAAAAATTAAAAATATATCTGTTATTCTTTTTAAACCAATTGTCTGTGAGTCAAATATATACCATAGAATTTTAGCACTTATAGTCTCATAAAATATTCCTTGAGTTACATAAGAACCAGACCATAAAGATCCGTCTTTTGAACTTTTAAATGCTGAACTTAATTGCTGACCTTCATGCATTAAATCTAAATTATGTAATTGAAATTGAGTTGATAAAAATTCAAAAATAATTAATAAGGTCAATATAAAAAATATTAAAACCAATGAATTATTTTTCTTTGGTTGAATTTTTGAGTAATTATTTAAATTGAAAATAATATTTTTAAAATTTTGCTTTCTAAAAAAAACTTGTGAAAAAAAAATGATGATTGGTAAAAATATAAAAGCCAAATATCTAAGAATATCGTTTGTTGGATTAAATTTTTTATCTGAATATTCTCCAACAATCATATTATCATGAAATGGTATTGTAATTTTTTCCCAAATAAATGTTCCAAATAAAATTGATAAAACTATTAATATGCAAAATATTAAATTAAATGAATAATTTTTCATGATGATTGATTTGACAAATATAAAAATTTAATTGTTTTGTAAGGAATTCGATAGCCAGGAAATGAATTTACATCAGCAGATAATAGTGTTGGGGGACTCCAACCAAATGCAAAAACTAAAAAAAAAATTACTAAAATACTTTTAGGATTGATTTTAAGCAATTTATGCAAATTATTTACCATTTTAAAAGTTTTATCTTCAATTAACCTGAAATTAATTTTTATAAAATCGTTTTTGAATAAGTAAAAAAAGAATAATATTGATGAAACGTAAGTTATATTAACTGCTCTACCCCAATCTATAAACATTAACCAATGGATTGGCACAAAAATATTTAAAATTACAAAAATCAAAGCTAGTTTTTTAAATTTAAATATTTTTTTGGTCAGCTCAGAATTTTTAATTAGTAATATTAATGGAGCAAACCCAATTAACATTATCAAAAAATATCTAAATAAATATGTAAAAATACTAAATTCTTTCTCTGTTAATTTACTAATTGTAGCTTTGATATGTACAATCGCCTCTCTTTTTGTATCCATAAGACCGCAAGACATATAGCAAGCTTCCCCAAAATTATTCATCAAGGAAGATTTCATAATTTCAAAACCATTTTTAGAGATAATATGAAATGCGCTATAATATGAAACAATAATCGATGGAATAAAAATAAGAAATATTACCAAAAAAATTTTAATTAAGTTTTCATTTTTCATTTTAATTAAAACTGTAGCCGCAAAGAATGTATAATAAAAAATTGCTGGCTCGTATAAAATAGAAATTAATGGTAAAATAAAAATTATCCATAATATAGAACTTTTTGTCTTACTCTCTTTTGAAGATATATTGTAGAACCAAATATAACCAATAAATAAAAATAATTCTTTTCTTGCTAATACTTCTAATTCTGCAATATGGTAAATTAAAAATATAGGCGTAAACAAACTAAAAAGAATAATTCCATTAAACTTTATTTTTTTAAAAAATTTGTAGATAAGAATTAAATATAGTCCATAAAAAAAAATCTGCATCAATAGAATTACAAACCTTAATTTTAAATCAAAAATTTGTGCGATATGAAAAGCTATTTCTCCTGGTAAACCTCTTCTTGTAAAACCTCCTTGATAATTAATTATCCATTCAGAAATAGTGGAGTCATTACCTACACCGTGTTTTAGATATAACCAGATAAATGCAAATACTGAGATTGAAATTAGATAGTATTTAAAATAATTTTTATAATTTTTTTCCATATATTTATGGTAAGGGAATCTTATCTCCTTGTTTCATAAACTCATAGCCCTTTTTCACAGCTTCTCTATTTGAAATTTCTAAATACCATCTTGTCAAATTTTTGAATTTTTTGATTCCAATATCGTGCCATTTATGCCTAGCTATCCAAGGCCAAGTCGCTATATCAGCTATTGAATAATTATCACCTGCTAAAAATTTTGAGTGTAAAAGTCTTTCATCTAAATCATTGTATATTGATTTTGTTATTTTAAAATATCGATCTTCACCGAACTTACTTTTTCCAGGATTGTAACGATGAAACTGGTGATGCTGGCCGATCATTGGTCCTACATATCCCATTTGCGCCATAAGCCATTGGTTTATTTTTAATCTATCTTTATTTTCATAAAACATTTTACTTTTTTCAGCTAGATAAATTAATATTGCACCAGACTCGAAAATTTTTTCCTCATTTTCATGATCTATGATAACTGGTATTTTGCTAAAAGGGCTAATTTTTCTAAAGTTTGGCTTAAATTGTTCCCCCTTGCCTAAATCTACTTTAGTAACTTTATAATCGAATTTAATTTCCTCCAACATTATACTTATTTTTTTTCCGTTAGGGGTGTCAGCTGTAAATAATTCAATCACTC
Source organism: uncultured Pelagibacteraceae bacterium (assembly GCA_902598425.1). GTDB lineage: Bacteria > Pseudomonadota > Alphaproteobacteria > Pelagibacterales > Pelagibacteraceae > Pelagibacter. Next base: position 87,089 of record CACKBK010000002.1, read on the forward strand.
TTTTTACCAAGTCTCTTTAATATACTTGATGAGGATGTTGTAAATTCAAATCTATATTTTTCATTTGGTCTAGCTAATTTAAAGCAGGCCCTAGCTGCTAAAGCTCCCTCGTGAAAACCTGATAAAATTAACTTTAATTTACCTGGATATGAACAAATATCACCTACTGCATAAATACCTTTTTGGTTTGTCTGAAACTTTTCAGTATCTACTTCAATTGTCTTTTTATTCAAATTTAAACCCCAGTTTGCAATTGGTCCGAGCTGCATTATTAAACCAAAAAAGCCCAAAACGTAGTCAGTTTTAAGGTTTTTTATTTCTTTGTTTTCATGTTGAATATCAATACTATCAAGCTTTCCATTGCCTTTAGGAATTTTTAATTGATACTTTGTAAATAAATTAATTTTACCCTCTTTTTCAAGCTCATAAACTTTATCTAATGTGGATTGAGCTCCCCTGAATTCATTACGTCTATGTATAAGATTTACATTTGAGTTTGCAGATAATTCAACAGCCCAATCTAAAGCACTATCACCACCCCCAAAAATTGATACTGTTTTATCTTTAAAAATTTTTTTATCTTTAATTGAATAAAAAATTGATTTCCCCTCGTATTGTTCACACTCCTTTGGTGTAAATTTTCTTGGCTCAAACGAACCTACTCCACCTGCAATAATTACATTTGGTGTAGAAAAAACGGTTCCATTATTCGTTTTTACATGCCATTGACCATTTTCATTTTTAACTTCTTCAACTCTCTCATTTAAATGAAAATTAATATCAAAAGGTTTTAGTTGATTTATCAAATTGTTAGTTAATTCTTCTCCAGTGCATTCTGGAACTGCCGGTATATCATAAATAGGTTTATCTGGATAAAGCTCAATACACTGTCCTCCAATTTTATCTAAATTATCCACAATTTCACATTTCAGCCCAATTATATTTAACTGGTGCGCAGTGAATAAACCAGTGGGGCCTGCTCCAATAATTAATGCATCAGTCCTAATCATTGTTTTTCTGGAAGATCAACTACCAGTCCATCAATTTCATCGGTAACTGAAATTTGACAGCTTAGCCTACTAAATTTATTTGGATTGTGTGCCTGATCTAACATGTCATCTTCTCCTTCAGATTTTTCATTAATTTTATTATACCATTCCTCTTTGACATAAACATGGCATGTAGCACAAGCCATACTTCCTCCACAATCTGCATCAATTCCAGATATATTATTTTGCACAGCGCCTTCCATAACTGTTAAACCTTTATCGACTTCAACAGTATGGGATTTACCGTTATTTTCTATGTAAGTAATTTTAGGCATTAATCATATTTATAAGGACAAAAAAAAATAGGGCAATATGAAAACATATCGCCCTATTTAAATAACTTCAGTTATTATTATGCTCTTCTAGCTCCTGGCTGAGAAACAGCTGCACTCCAAATTACAAGACCAAATGCGATCTTGTTAATAAAGTCTGCTAAGTTATAGATCACGTTAAGTGTGTTAGCGTCTACACCACCTGTTAAGTAACCAAATACATAACCTAATGGGTAGATTGCCCAACCTACTGTAACGATCATTCTCATAGCACCAAATGCAGTACTTAATCCTCTGTTACCGCTTTTAGCTGCCATTTTACCAGCTTCACCAGAGAATACTTCATATAAGATGTAGATCCATCCAGCCATACCGATAATGAAACCAAGCATTGCGTTGATGTAACCTGCTTCTCCTAAGTAACCTCCGATTAACATTACTAGAGATCCAATTAGTAGTCTCCAGAAGATGTTACCTGATACTTTTCTCACAGCTGCTAGAATTAAATAAAATTCTATCATCTGTAATGGTACAGTGATTAACCAGTCAATATATCTATATACTGTTGGTGAGTCACCTGTTTGAACCCATACACCTCTCATGTAAACATAGTGAATGAATGCAATACCAGTTACTAGTCCTGCTACTGTTACTGATGTTTTCCATCCAGCAGCTACTGATCCTCTTTCTAAGAAAAAGAATGCTGTAGCAGCTAACATACCCATTGAAATTATCCAAAAAGAAATTCCAACAAAGTCATCAGATGCAAGAAGGACTGCCTCTGCGTTTGCTGCACCTGAAAAGCCCAATAGAGCCACAGCTGCTAATGCAAACAATTTAAGTTTTTTCATAAAAAACTCCCTCTTTAGTTAGTTTTTATAGTTTATATAAACTATAGCAGTCTATTAAACTGCCAAAGTTAAGGGGTTAATTACCAAATTAAGTTAGTTTATTGAAGACTTTTTTACCTCTTATTTATGTTGATTTTATTGGCTTTTTGAAATTAAATGCAACTTGTTGCTTAAATATCAAGCAATTAAAGCTATTTTGAATCAATTAATTAAATTATGAATTTTAAAGAGATTTACGACAAATCAATAAAAAAACCTGACGAATTTTGGCGAGAAGTGGCTGATGATGTATTCTGGTTTAAAAAGCCAACCAAAATTTTAAACAGCACTAACCCACCTTTTTATAAATGGTATGAGGATGGGATTACTAACACTTGCTTCAATGCTCTAGACTTGCACATTCAAAATGGTTTAGGAGACAAAACTGCATTACTTTACGATAGTCCAATCACTGGGAACAAGTCAAAGTTCACTTTTAAAGAATTAAAAAATAAAGTCTCTAAGTTCGCAGGTGCTCTTAAAAATCAAGGTATTGCTAAAGGGGATAGGGTAGTTATATATATGCCAATGGTGCCTCAAGCAGTGGTAGCAATGTTAGCTTGTGGTAGAATCGGAGCAATACACTCAGTAGTTTTTGGAGGATTTGCCTCAAATGAATTAGCAAGTCGTATTGATGATAGTAAAGCAAAAATATTGATTACGGCTTCATGTGGTTTTGAGCCTGGAAGAACTGTTGAATATAGGCCATTAGTTGATGGAGCGCTCAAATTAGCTAAGCATAAATTAGATAAGGTTATTTTTTATCAAAGAAAAGATCATGAGATTAAATTAAATGCACCTTTGGAAATTAGTTGGGATGAAAGTCTTCAGAATGCAAAAGATACAGATTGTGTAGAGATGAACTCAAATGATTATGCTTATATTCTTTATACATCAGGGACGACAGGTGTTCCAAAAGGTATTGTTAGAGATATTGGTGGTCATATCGTAGCTCTTAAGTGGACTATGAAAAATATTTATAACATAGATCAAGATGATGTTTGGTGGTCTGCAAGTGATATTGGATGGATCGTGGGTCATTCTTATATAGTTTATGCCCCACTGTTTAAGGGTTGTACGACTTTATTGTTTGAAGGTAAGCCTGTTGGAACTCCCGATGCAGGCGTTTTTTGGAGAGTGATTTCTGATTATAAAATTAAGTCTTTATTCACAGCACCAACTGCCTTTAGAGCAATTAAAAAGGAAGATCCAGATGGAAAATTTTTTTCTAAATATGATTTAAGTTCTTTCAAATCATTATTTTTAGCTGGAGAGAGAGCAGATCCAGATACAATTAAATGGGCAGAAAATTTATTAAAAGTTCCTGTAATTGACCACTGGTGGCAAACAGAGACTAGTTGGGCTATTAGTTCAAATTGTACAGGTATTGAAATGATGAAAACAAAATATGGCTCTGCTTGCAAAGCAGTACCGGGTTATGATGTAAAAATAATTAAACAAGATCAAACAATTGCCAAACCAAATGAAATGGGAGATATAGTTGTTAAACTGCCCTTACCACCTGGAACTTTTCCAACTCTTTGGAATGCAGATCAAAGATACAAAGAAAACTATATGTCTAATTATGAGGGATATTACCAAACTTATGATGCAGGACACATTGATGAGGATGGATATATATGGATAATGTCTAGAACGGATGATATTATAAATGTTGCAGGCCATAGGTTATCTACTGGTGCGATTGAAGAAGTTTTATCAGAACATAAATCTGTTGCGGAATGTGCTGTGATCGGTATTGCTGATAAACTTAAAGGACAATTACCGATAGGTTTATTGACTTTAAAGGCAGGAGTTGATCAAGATAATGAGATTATCTCGAAAGAATGTATAAAAATGGTCAGAGATAAAATTGGTCCAGTTGCTGCATTTAAATTAGCTATAGTTGTAAAAAGACTTCCAAAAACAAGGTCGGGTAAAATATTGAGAGGAACAGTAAGAAAAATTGCTGATAAAGAAGAATATAAAATGCCAGCAACAATTGACGATCCAACAATTTTAGATGAAATAAAAGAAGAATTAATCAAAAATAATATTTTAAAGTAAAGTAATTCAATTGAAATTCAGAACTATTACAAATATTTTGTGGCTATTAAAAAATCATAGACAAATAAAAAATTGGAAAAAAAGAAATTTTTCTCCCCCTTCACCTGAATTTCTCAAGCATCAAATCATTCAAAATAATAATATAGAAGAGTCTGCATGGATAGAAACTGGAACTTATTATGGTGATACAACTAAAATTTTATCAAGAATTTCGAGCAAGGTAATCTCTATTGAGGCAGATCAGGATTTATATGAACTTGCAAAAAAGACTTTTTCTAATTTAGAAAATATTGAATTAATGTTTGGAAGGAGTGAAGATAAACTGTCTGAGGCATTTAAAAAGATAAAAACTTACAAAAATATTTGTATTTATCTTGATGCTCATCTTTGTAATGATCATATAAAGAATAAAAAAACTTTTGGAGAAGAAAAAGATGCTACACCAATAAAAAAAGAGCTTAAATTCATTGAAGAGCAAAAAGATAATTTTAATAAAATAAATATTTTAATAGATGATATTAGACTTTTTAATAATAAATTTCAGAATTATCCAAAAAAAGATTATTTGGTTAATTGGTGTAAAGAAAATGATTTTGATTGGGAAATTGAACAAGATATTTTTATTTGTAAAAGAATGAAATGATAAAAACTTATATATTCTAATATAAACAATTTTTTTTGAAGTAGCAGGTACTATGCTTCTACCAGTAACATCAAACTTTACTAAGCTAATACCAACATCAATTCTCACAGTATGTTACTTATCCGCATTTTATTTATTAACATTTGTTGTGAATAAATTACCTATTACAATCGTATATGCTACGTGGAGAGGCTAAGGTGTTTTTACTATAGCAATTCTTGGCTATATTTTTTTTAAACAAACTTTCAGCTGGCAAGCAGTTTTAGTTTTATTTTTAATCGTTCTGGGGATTGTGCTTGTAAATAGCTTTACAATTAAAATTAATTAAATATTAAAGGACTTCCATCTGGATCTCCCAAAATTTCACCATTTTTCATTTTAATTTTTCCAGCTATGATGGTTGCCACAGGGGTTCCTTTAAACTCAACTTCATTAAAAGGTGACCATCTACATTTACTTTCAATATTTTCATTTTTAATAATTATTTTTTTATTCATGTCTACAATTGTAAAATCAGCATCATAACCTTCTTTAATAAATCCTTTATTCTGTATTCCAAAAATTTTTACTGGATTTTCACACACTAGTTTTATCAATTGATTAAGCGATAACTTTCCGTCATTAATATGATTTAACATTACCGGCATAAGAGTTTGAACTCCTGGCATTCCTGATGGCGAATTGGGATATTTTTTATCTTTATTTATTTTCAAATGGGGTGCATGGTCTGAGCCAATCGTATCATTTAAATTATTTTTTACTGCATACCATAGTCTATCATAATGTGATTTATCTCTGATAGGTGGATTCATCTGTGCATATGTTCCAAGTTTATTATAACAGTCTGGTGCATAAATTGTTAAGTGCTGAGGAGTAATTTCAAAAGTAATGTTACCCTTGTGTTGTGATAGAAAATCAATTTCTTCTTTTGTAGTTATATGAAGAACATGAGCTTTTTTATTATACTTTTCAGCTATTCTTACAATTCTTCGAGTAGAAGACATAGCGCATTCAACACTTCTCCAGATTGGGTGAGAGTGTACATCACCATTTTTAATTAATTTTTTATTAATATTTAAAATCTCCTCATCTTCAGAGTGAACTGCTACAACTTTAGAGCTATTTTTAAAAACTTTTTCAATATCTGTTTCTTTGGCAACCAATAAATTTCCTGTTGAGGAACCAGCAAAAAGTTTGATACCACAACAACCCTCTAAATTTTTTAAATCAGCCAAATCATCAGCATTATCTGCAGTTGCACCAAAATAAAAAGCATAATTGCAATACATTCTATTTTTTGCAAGATCTAGTTTTCTTTGAAATTCTTTTTTATTTGAAGTTGGTGGATTAGTATTGGGCATTTCGAATACAGCTGTTATACCTCCTGCAATTGCGGCTCTACTTCCAGAATGTAAATCCTCAGTATCTGTTGATCCTGGCTCTCTAAAATGAGTTTGAGTATCAATGCATCCTGGCAATACTAATAAATTTTGGGCATCATAAGTCTCTCTTGCATCTTCTTTTAATTTACCAATTTTTACAATTTTGCCATTTTCGATACCAAGATCTTGTTGTTTTATATTATCATCTATAAAACAAGAGCCATTTTTAATTATTAGGTCTAACATTATTTTTAAAAGTAATTATATTATTATTAATTTATTAGCAATTATGAATTTAAATGAAATTTACACTTTAGAGGATAGAGGATTAATTTTTATTAATGGAGTTGATGCAAAAAAATTTCTTCAAAATATTGTCTCTAATGATGTTGAAAAAATCACAGATAATTCAACTATTTTTTCATCTTTATTAACCCCACAGGGGAAATATTTATTTGATTTTATAATAATCAAACACAAAAACGGTTTCTTTTTAGACTGTGAAAAAAGTCAAGTATTCGATCTATTTAGGAAATTAAATATTTATAAGCTAAGATCGAAAGTTGAAATTTTAGATTTAAGTAATGAATTTGTTGTTGCGGTACTAAGTAGAGACAAATTTTTAAGTCTTAAAAATACTCAGGATATTGAGGGAAATACTATCAAGTTTAGAGAAGATACTTTATTTCTTGATCCGCGAAATAAAAAACTAGGTGCAAGATTGGTTATTAATCTTGAAAAACTTTATTTATCCATAAAAAAACTAAATTTGAAACCAGCAGAGCCAAAAAAATATTATTCATTAAGTCATAAATTAGGAATACCTCAAATTGAATGCAAAAATTTAAAAGATAAAATTTTTGGGATTGAGTGTAATTTCGAAGAGCTTAATGGGATTGACTTTAAAAAAGGCTGCTATGTAGGTCAAGAAAATACTGCTAGAATAAAATTAAAAAATAAACTTTCTAAACGACTTCTTGCTTTTGAAGTTCTAAAAGGGAGTATAAGTGCGAATGAAGATATATTTTTTGAAAATAACAAATTAGGTAAAATACTTATAAGTAATGCCTTCCCGTTTGGTATAATTAAAACAGAAAATAATACTTTTGATTTTTCAAAAACTTATAATTGCAAAAAAGCTGAAATTAAATTTTTTAAACCAGATTGGATAAAAAATTAGGTCAAAATTTTTATCGCTGCCTGAGATGTGTCTGTAGAAAAAGATATAAATTTGTAATCTTTTTCATCAAAAACTTCTTTTAACGCTTTATATTCGCCAACGTCCCAACCTTCAAAATTATAAAGTTCATCAAATAAAATGATGGCACCTTTAATTAAATGAGGCTTAATTCTTTCTAATACAAATTTTGTAGTTTCGTAAGTATCAACATCCATGTGCACAAAGTTGATTTTAGGTTTTTTTTCTTCAATAAAAATAGGAAGTGTATCTTGTATCCATCCAGATATAGGAACAACATTACTATTTAGCTTTGGAATTTTTTTTTTTAAATCAAAAGTTCCTTTAATTACAGTTGTTCCTAACCAGTCTTCCTTTAAACCCTCGAATGAATCAAAGCCATAAATTTTTTTGTTTATTTTTTTGGAAAAAAAATTTATTGATGAACCACTGAATACACCAAATTCTAAATAATAATTATTTGGATCTTTATCATTTTCGTTTGCTTCGTTAATTGCATGAACTCTAATATTTTCAGAATTTAGTAAAACAGCAGACTTTAAATATTCTTTAAAATGTTCATAACATTTTTTAATTTGTTCCTCTTTATAAAAGTCATAAACAGTTAAATATTGCCTATAGGTAGGAAAAGCATATTTTTTTAAAGTATTAAGAAATTTTCTTAAAGATTTAAGAATAGGCATTATATAAGCTCTTCTTTTTCTTTTAAAATTAATCATGTGCTATTTTATTAATAAGGCAATTATTTTACATTAAGTATTAAAAAATTATAGATTTAATTTAAATTAAATTACTGTATTAATGTGTCAATCAAATATGATAAAAGCAACTGTTGGTATACTAACTTTTAATAGTGAAAAATATCTTTATCATTGCCTTAATAGTGTAAAAAAGTTTAACGAAATTTTAATTATTGATGGTGGGAGTAAAGATGATACTTTAAAAATTGCAAAGAAATTCAAATGTAAAATCAAACAACAACCAAAACGATTTAAATTTAATAACAATAAAATAAGAGATTTTTCAAAATTAAGAGAATATATTTTAAAATTATCAAAAAATGAGCTTGTTTTATTTTTAGACTCTGATGAGTTTCTTAAAAAAACAGCTTTAAAAAAAATTGACTTTTACTCAAAATCTCAAACATCAAAAAAAAAATATTACTCATTTTTACTTGGAAGATTTCCTATGCATAAAAATAAAATAATTACCCAAAAAACTATATTTTATCCAAACTATCAAGAAAGATTATTTTATAAATCCAACATAAAAACATTTGTAAAACCGGTCCATGAAAGAGTAATACCAAATAATAAATATTTAACGAAAAAAAAAATTGAAGATGCCTCAATTATATTTCCGTTAGATATAAACTATCAAAGGCTTTATGATAAATGTAAATATTATTTTGAAATAGAAAAAACCATGGTTTCAAGAAAAAAATTTTTAAATAGTTTAAATTTTGTATTTTATCGATTTTTAGTTATTATGAAATATTTTTTTACAGGGTTATTTTTAAAATCTAAAAAATTAGATAAAGATTATAAAGATTTTGAAAATAAACTTATAAAAATCCATATTTTCTTTTCCTTCAAATTGTTATTAAAAGCCTTTTCTTAATTTTGGTGCGGTCAGTGAGACTTGAACTCACATGAGCTAGGCTCACACGGCCCTCAACCGTGCCTGTCTACCAATTTCAGCATGACCGCATTTATGCGGCAGAATAAGTGAATGACAATTATCTTTCAAGTTGATAGATTTGTCATATGGAACTTAATTCGGAAATTAAAAAAGCTACAGATCCAATTTATAAGAAAATTTCTAAAACTATGCCAGAAATTGAATGGGCTGTCCATGCTCCATATATTTACAAAATTAATAAATTAAAAAAAGAAAAGAACGCAGTTATACTTGCACATAACTATCAGACCCCAGAAATTTATCATGGCATCTCGGACTTTTCGGCTGACTCACTTGCTTTAGCAGTTGAGGCTGCAAAAACAAAAGCCGATATGATTATAATGTGTGGAGTACATTTTATGGCTGAGACCGCGAAATTAATGTGCCCAGAAAAAAAAGTTTTTTTACCTGACATGAAAGCGGGTTGCTCCTTATCATCATCAATTACAGGTAAAGATGTAAGAGAACTAAAAAAGAAATATCCAGGAGTCCCTGTTGTATCATATGTTAATACATCTGCAGATGTAAAAGCTGAAACAGATGTATGCTGCACATCAGCAAATGCTGTTAAAATTGTAAACTCATTAGGTGTTAAAAAAGTTATCTTCCTTCCAGACGATTATCTTGCAAAATATGTTGCATCTCAAACTGATGTTGAAATAATTTCATGGAAAGGTACTTGTGAAGTTCATGAACAATTTAATGACGAAGAAATTAATGAAATAAGAAAAAATAATCCTGGAATTAAAATTATAGCACATCCCGAGTGTCCTCCCGACGTCATTAAAGCTAGTGACTTTGCAGGGTCAACAAGTGGAATGATAAAATATGTTAAAGATAATCAACCTAAAAAAGTAATGATGGTTACTGAGTGCTCAATGAGCGATAATGTACAAATTGATAACCCTAATGTTCAATTCATAAGACCATGTAATTTATGTCCACACATGAAAAGAATAACTCTTCCAAAAATTTTAGATTGCCTTGAAAATGAAACTAATGAGATTTTAATGAGTCAAGAGACTATTAAAAAAGCAAGAAAATCAGTAGAAAGAATGGCAGAGATTGGCAGATAAATTCTGTGTCTAAAATAAAACTATCAAAAAAATATATACATAAAATTTGTAAAGAGGCTTTAAAAGAAGATCTCTATCCCTCTGGAGACATAACTTCTAAACTTTTAAATAATACAAATAAAATAAAAGCAAAAATTGTATCAAATTCAAGCGGCATAATTGGTGGCTTAGAATTTGCAAAACAAACTTTTAGAATAGTTGATAAAAAAATATTGTTTAAAATTAAAAAAAAAGAAGGATCGAAAGTAAAAAAAAAACAGGTAATTGCAGAAATTATAGGAAATGTTAAGAATATTTTAACTGGTGAAAGAGTAGCTTTAAATTTTTTATCTCATGTTTCAGGTATAGCAACTCAAACAAATAAGTATGTCAATAAAGTTAAAAAAAAAACAAAAATTTGTTGCACAAGAAAAACCATACCAGGTCTAAGAGCCATTCAAAAATATGCAGTTAATCTGGGCGGAGGCTACAACCATCGTTTTAATTTAAGTGATGAATTCTTAATTAAAGACAACCACATTGCTAATACAAACTTAAGAGAATTGATTATTAAAGCAAAGAAAAATAGAAAAAAAATTACAGTTGAAGTAGATAATTTAAATCAGTTGAAAAAAGTATTAGATTTGAAATTTGATACTGTTTTATTTGATAATATGAATGTAAAAAATTTAAGAAAAGGTGTTCAGCTAGTAAAGAATAAATATGAAACTGAGGCATCCGGAAATGTTAATTTAAAAAATATAAGAAAAATAGCATCAGCCGGTATAAATAGAATTTCTATTGGACGTTTAACACATAGTATTTCTGCGATTGATTTAAAATTAGAAATTTAAATTATTTTTTTAATTGTGCTTGTGCGGCTGCAAGCCTTGCAACAGGAACTCTGTAAGGTGAGCAAGAAACATAATTAAGACCTGTGTTTGAACAAAAATTGATACTTTTTGGATCCCCGCCATGTTCCCCACAAATTCCTAATTTAAGTTTTTTATTTTGCTTTCTACCTTTAAAAGTAGCAATTTCAATTAAATCTCCCACCCCTTCATCAATTGATATAAATGGATCGATATCAAATATTTTATTCTCAATATAATCATTTAAAAATTTACCACTATCATCTCTGCTAATACCAAATGTTGTTTGTGTTAAATCATTTGTTCCAAAACTAAAAAAGTCAGCATGTTTGGCTATATCTTGAGCTTTTATTGCGGCTCTTGGTAATTCAATCATTGTACCCACAAAGTAATCTATTTTTGTTTTATTTTCTGCTTTTACTTGATTTGCAACTCTATCAACCAAATTTTTCATTATTTGTATTTCAGCTTCTGTAGAAACTAAGGGGATCATAATTTCTGGAATAATTGATTTAATTTTTTTATTCTTGCATTCAATTATAGCTTCAAAAATTGCTCTACATTGCATTTCGTAAATCTCAGGAAAAGAAATAGCTAATCTACAACCCCTATGTCCCAACATTGGGTTATGCTCATGTAGTTCCCCTATTCGTGACTCTATTTCGTTAATAGCTAAACCAAGTGAGTTTGAAACATCTTTAATTTCTTTTTCAGATTTTGGTAAAAATTCATGTAATGGTGGGTCTAATAGTCTGACTGTCACAGGAAGACCATTCATAATTTTAAATATTTCTATAAAATCTTTCTTTTGGTGAGGTAAAAGTTTTGCTAAAGCTTTATTTCTATCGGTTGTAGTCTTAGAGAGTATCATTTCTCTTACAGACATAATTCTATCTTCGTCAAAAAACATATGTTCTGTTCTGCAAAGTCCAATACCTTCAGCACCAAAATCTCTTGCAGCTTTAGTATCTACTGGAGTTTCAGAATTGGTTCTTATTTTGAGTTTTCTAAAACTATCAGCCCAACTCATTAATTTTGAAAAGTCTCCTGATATCTCAGGTTTTACTGTTTGAACCTCTCCTAATATTATTCTTCCAGTAGATCCATCAATTGTAATGATTTCTCCCTCCGTGACTTGAATTTGATCAGTTTTAAATAGTTTATTTTCATAATCTATACTAATTTCACTAGATCCAGAAATACATGGTCTTCCCATACCTCTTGCAACAACTGCGGCATGACTTGTCATTCCTCCCCTGGAGGTTAAAATTCCTTTAGCAGCATGCATTCCGTGAATATCTTCTGGTGATGTTTCAACTCTTACCAAAATAGTATTTTGCATCATTCCATTAAGCCTTTCTGCCTCTTCTGATGAGAAGACCACCTTTCCACTAACTGCACCTGGAGATGCGGGCAATCCTTTAGCTATTACTTTTATTTCACTTTTTTCATCTAAGGTTGGATGAAGAAGTGTATCCAAAGAATTTGGATCAATTCTTAAAATAGCTTCTTTTCTAGAAATTAGTTTTTCTTTTACCATATCTACTGCAATTTTAACTGCTGATTTTGCTGTTCTTTTTCCAGATCTAGTTTGAAGCATCCAAAGTTTTTTATTCTCTACAGTAAACTCAACATCTTGCATATCTTTATATCGCTTTTCTAAAATAGATAATATTTTTTTAAGTTGTTTAAATACTTTTGGCATAGTTTCTTCCATCGATAATTCTTTTCCACCAGAATTAATCCTTGCTTTTTTTGTAATATGTTGAGGCGTTCTTGTCCCCGCAACAACGTCCTCACCTTGTGCATTGATTAAATATTCACCATATATTTCATTTTTTCCACTTGATGGATCTCTAGTGAAAACTACTCCAGTTGCACAATCGTCACCCATATTGCCAAAAACCATTGATTGAACATTTACAGCGGTACCCCAATCATCTGGGATATGATTTAGTTTTCTATACACTTTAGCACGATGGCTTTGCCAAGATAAAAAAACGGCAGATATTGCACCATCAAGTTGTTTATAAACATCTTGTGGGAATTCTTTCTTTGTCTTTTCTTTTACAACATTTTTAAAGTCGCTGATTAATGCATCCCAGTCTTGTTCGTCTAGCTCGGTATCTAACAAAACTCCTTTTGTTAATTTATAATTCTCAATTAACTCCTCAAAATTAAAGCTATCTATTCCAAGTACAACACTCGAATACATTTGAATAAATCTTCTATAACTATCTTTTGCGAACCTTTTGTTTGAAGTTTTGTTAGCTAACGCCATAACCGTTTTATCATTTAGACCTAGATTTAGTATCGTATCCATCATTCCTGGCATCGATACTCTTGCTCCTGATCGAACGGAAACTAATAAAGGATTTTTTAAATCTCCAAATTTTTTGTTTGTTTCTCTCTCTATTTGAGATAGTTGCTTATTAATTTCTTTTATTAATTGCTTATTAAGCTGTTTGTTGTTTTTATAAAATATATCACAAACTTTAGTGGAAATTGTAAATCCAGGAGGAACTGGCAATCCCATTCTTCCCATTTGAGATAGATTTGCACCTTTTCCACCAAGAAAATTCTTTGGGTTTTTAATTCTTTTTGAAAACTTTGAATTAAAGTTTATAATTAAATCACTCATTAAGCACTCTCGATTTTAGAAAAATTTATATAATTTTCGAATGTTCTACAAAACATTTGAAGGAGTTCCAATCGATTTTTTCTAATTATTTCATCATTGTCATTAACAATTATATTATCAAAAAAAGCAGAAATAATCGGTTTTGCAGTCTTTAGATTATCAAGAGTTGTTTCGTAATTTTCATCTTTATCTATATTTGTAAAATATTTCTTTAATTCTTTTATTTTTTTAAATAAATTTTTTTCAAAATCGTTTTTAAATATTCCTGGATCAGCAGTATCTGCCAGCTCTAATTTATTATCTTTTAGCTCATTTTCAATAATGTTTGATGCTCGTTTATAACTTGAGATAATATCTATTCCACTTTCTTTGTTTATAATTTTGTTTAAAGCGAAAGACTTTCTAAAAATTTCGTTTATATTATTTATATTTTTATTATTTAAACTAGCGTTAATTATATCAGGTCTAATAGCTTTATCTTTCATGTAATATTTTAATCTTTCTAACAAAAATTCAGATAAATCTTTTAATACAGCTGTATTATCAAATTTATAACTTTGTACTTGGTACAAAAGCAAAGAATAATTTATCAGATCTTTAATTCTAATATTTTTCTTATTTTCAAGTATTAGTCTAATAACTCCTAATGCTGCTCTTCTTAATGCAAATGGATCTTTTGAGCTTGTGGGCTTTTGATTAACACCGAAGAAACCAACTAATGTATCTAACTTATCAGTCAACGAAAGACCAAGACTAAAAGGTCTCGTTGGAACTTTGCTTTCAAGTGAATTAGGTAAATAATGTTCTTTTATTGCAAGAGAAACATCTTTATCAAAACCTTGTGATTCAGCAAAATAACCTCCCATTACACCTTGAAGTTCTGGAAACTCTCCAACAAGATCAGAAAGCAAATCAGTTTTGCAGATAGAGCATGAAATTTCAATTTTATCTTTACTAATTAAAAGTTCATCTGAGATTGCTCCACCTAATTTCCTCATCCTTTGAATTTTGTCAAAATAAGTTCCTAATCCTTTGAAATAATTCATACTTTTTAGTTTGGAAACTTGTTTAAATAAATTTTGATTTTTGTTTTTATTCCAGAAAAATTCAGCATCATTTAGTCTTGCTTCAACCACTCTTTCATTACCTGCTTTAATATAGCCTTTTGGATCTTTATTATTTGCAACAACAAAAAACTGATTGGTAATATTTCCTTTTCTATCCAAAGTATGAAAATATTTTTGATGGTGTTGCATTGTAATTACAAGAATTTCTTTTGGCATAGATAGAAAGCGTTTGTCGAATTGACATAATAAAATATTTGGCTGCTCAACTAAATCTGTTACTTCTGCCAAAAGCTTTTCATTGATTTCAATATCAATGTTATTTTTTTTTGAGTTTTTAATAAGTTGTTTTTTAATAATTGATTTACGTTGATTTTGATCAATCGTGATATTTAATTTTTTTAAACAATCTATATAGTCTTTATATCCTCTTACTATTTTTTTTTTATCCTCAAATTCTTTATCTAAGATTATGAAATTACAGCTTCTTAAATGATGGTAATTAAAATCGATAAACTTATTATCAAAAACAGCTATTAAAGATTTTAAAGGTCTTGCCCACTGTAAACTGTAGTCTGACCACCTCATAGAATTTTTCCAGTCAATTTTGTCTAATATTGTTGGTATTTCTCTTTCAAGTATGTCCTTAGTATTGATTTTCTCTTTTGGTTTTAAAAAAAAATAAAATTCACCTTTTTCAGTTTCTTTTTTAAAGATTTCTTTTTCAGTAATTTTATTTGATCTTAAAAAACCATCTAGCGCCTCTTTGGGTGATTTTGTACTAGGTCCTCGCTTCTCCTCCTTTTCAAAAACAATTTGTTTATTTAAACCATCAAAAAATACTACTAATCTATTTGGAACAGAAAAGACTTTGCTATTTTTATATTTTATTTTTTTTTCTTCAAATAATTTTTTAAAATTATAAGACAAATAATTTCTCGCATCATTTTGTAATTTAGCTGGTATCTCCTCTGTAAAAACTTCTAAAAAAAATTCAGACATTTTAAGTTTGATTTTTTAACCAAGTTTCAGCTGCCGCTTTTGTGATATCTCTTATCCTTGATATATATTCGGCTCTTTGAGCAACACTTATTACACCACGTGCATCTAAAATATTAAAAATATGGCTTGCCTTTAAACATTGATCATAGGCTGGTAATGACACGTTATTTTCAGTGAGCATCTTTGCCTCTTTTTCAGTCATATCAAAAATTTTAAAAAGATTTTCTGTATTTGCTAATTCAAAATTATAAGTAGAGAATTCCTTTTCTGCTTGATGAAATACATCTCTATATTTAATATCTTCACTGTTCCATATTAAATCATAAACATTTTTTTTCTGTTGAGTAAACATACACAACCTTTCTAAACCATATGTAAGTTCAACCGAAACTGGTTTGCATTCAAAGCCTGCCATTTGTTGAAAGTAGGTAAATTGAGTAATCTCCATCCCATCGCACCAAACTTCCCAGCCAAGTCCAGCTGCACCTAATGTTGGGCTTTCCCAATCATCTTCTATAAAACGAATGTCATGTTCTTTATGATTGATGCCTATCGTTTTTAAACTGTTTAAATAAAGTTTTTTTATATTTTTTGGTGATGGTTTAATAATTACTTGAAACTGATAATAGTGCTGAAGCCTATTAGGATTGTCTCCATATCGTCCATCAGTTGGTCTTCTTGAAGGTTGAACATAAGCAGCTTTCCAGGGATTTGGACCTAATGATCTAAGTGTTGTTGCTGGATGGAATGTTCCAGCCCCCACTTCAATATCATAAGGCTGAAGTATCACGCAACCATTTTTACCCCAATATTTTTGCAGATTAAAAATTGTGTCTTGAAAAGTTTGAAACTTGGGTTTTTTTTTAATTTTAATTTTAGAAACCATATCTTTGCCAGATAGATCTTTCTTCCATAATACTTATAACTTTCTCAGTATGACTCTCTGACGATAGTTTACTTGCAAGCCAACCTTTTTGTTTTTCAAATTTTTTAATAACAACATCTTCACCATATTTTTCTTTTAATACTTTTTCAGCATTTCCTATTCCATCAATAAGACCAAGCTCTTTTGCTTTTCTTCCAGACCAAAACTCACCTGAAAATAATTCTATTCCAGAATCTTTTTTTAATTTATTTGAACGACTGTTTTCTACGACCTCTATAAAATCTTTATGAAGATCTAATTGAATATTTTTTAATCTATCAATATCCTCTTTTTTTTCCTCCATAAATGGATCAAGAGTACTTTTATTTTTTCCAGCTGTATAAACTCTTCTTTGAACACCAATTTTACTTATTAGCTCAGTAAAACCAAAAGATGAATATATTACTCCTATAGATCCTATAATGGAACTTTGATTTGCATAAATTTCGTCACCAGAACAAGCTATAAGATATCCTCCTGATGCAGCTACATCTTCGGCAAAAATTATTACTTTTTTTTTATGTTTTTTAGCTAAAGACTTAATTTGATCATGGATTAAATGTGATTGAACTGGAGATCCTCCAGGAGAATTTATTGAAATTGCTACTGCTGGTGCTTTTTTTATAGAAAAAGCCTTTTTAATTATTTCTTCCTGACTAGCAAAATTTATTCCTTGCTTAAACTTTCCAACATTACCTATTACCCCATTTAATTTGATATGGGGTATAATTTTTTTTTTTTTGAAAATTGAAAACATACGTATGCTTATAAAATTTATGATAAAATATAAAGTCTACTTATAGTTGAAGTTTTAGGTGCGTCAATTGATAAGTATAATATTGATGTTATTATACTAGTTTACAGCCATGGGTACAGTTGTTCAGTTAAAAAATAAGATAAATAACTCTTATTCAGAACTTAAAAGTTCTGTTGAAGATAAGTTAATTTTAGTTGAAGAGAGAATTAAATCTAAATTGTCTAGTAAAGTGGAACTAGTTGACGAAATGACAAGTTACCATTTAAGAACAGGCGGAAAAAGACTAAGAGCATTACTAACCTTAGGCTCAGCAAAACTCTGCGGCTATCAAAAAGGATCTAGAGACGTAAATTTGGCAGCATGTGTAGAATTAATTCACGCAGCAACTCTAATGCACGACGATGTCATAGATAATAGTGATGTTAGAAGAGGTAAAAAGACATTAAATAAAATTTGGGGAAATCAATCATCAATTTTAGTTGGTGATTATTTGTTGAGCAGATGCTTCGAAATGATGGTGGAGGATGGCAATCTAGAAGTTTTGAAACTTTTATCATCGACTTCAGCTGAAATATCACAAGGAGAAGTGCTTCAACTTCAACATAAAGGTGAGGTTGATATGTTAGAGGAAACTTATTTAAAAATAATTTCGGCAAAAACAGCTTCATTATTTGCAGCAGCAACTAAAGTTGGTTCTATTTTAGCAAATCAAGATAAAAAAATTAAGGACGCTTTAGAATTTTATGGAAAAAATTTAGGTCTTACATTTCAAATTGCAGACGATACATTAGACTATAATTCAGATTTAAAATTTTTTGGCAAAGAGATTGGAAATGATTTTTTTGAAGGTAAGGTCACTTTACCAATTATATTATTGTATCAAAAATTAGATGAAAAGAAGAAAAAATATTTAAAAACAATTTTTGAAAAAGAAGAGAGAAATAACGATGATTTAAAATTTATTTTAGATTTAATTAAAAAAAATAATATCATCAATGATTGTTATGTTAAAGCTGAATATTTTATAAATCTTGCATCGAATTCTTTAAGTATTTTTAATAGCTCAAAAGAAAGAGATATTTTAAAGAAATTAACATCATTTAGCTTAGAGAGAAATTTTTAAGGGCTTAACAAAATTTTTTCCCAATTACCACTTTTAGATTTTATATATTTTAACCTTTGATGAATTCTATTGTCCCCATCAAGCCAAAACTCAATCTCTTTGGGTGATAAATTCCATCCTGACCAATTTGGAGGTCTCGGCACTTTTTTTTCATCTGGAAATTTTTTTTTAAAATTATTAATTGATTGATATAATTCATTTCTATCTTTTAAAATGGTACTTTGTTTAGAAGCCCATGCTCCGATTCTACTTCCATATGATCTTGAGTTATAATAAGCATCAGCATCTTTATCTGGTACATTATTTAATTCACCAACTATTCTTATTTGTCTTAAAAGACTTTTCCAATGAAAACACATTGATGCATTAGGATTGCTTTGAATATCCTGACTCTTTTTACTTTTTAAATTAGTATAAAAAACAAATCCTTTTTCATTGAAATCTTTTAGAAGGACCATTCTTACTGAAGGTATTCCATTTTTTGAACTTGTTGCTAATGCTAGAGCGTTTGGATCGTTTATTTCAGTTTTTTTTGCTTCATCAAACCATTCTTTGAATAATTCTAAAGGATTTTTATAGTCCTTAAAGCAAATATCTAGTCCTAGCGAGTTTTTTTCATTCATAATTTTAACAAAATAAATTATATAATATATTTAATGTCATTTAATACATTTGGAAAGATATTTCGTTTTACTACATGGGGAGAATCTCATGGCCCAGCAATTGGTTGTATAGTTGACGGATGTCCTCCTAATATACCTATCTCAGAGAGAGACATACAGATAGAGCTAAATAAAAGAAAGCCTGGCCAATCGAAATTTACTACTCAAAGAAAAGAGGACGATAAAATAAATATTTTATCTGGAGTTTTTGAGGGAAAGTCAACTGGGACGCCTATCTCAATGATTATTTATAACAAAGATATGAAATCAAGAGATTATGAAACAATTAAAAATAAATTTAGGCCTGGGCATGCTGATTTTACGTATTTCAAAAAATACGGAATAAGAGACTATAGAGGTGGAGGCAGACAGTCTGCAAGAGAAACTGCCGCAAGAGTTGCTGCGGGCGCAATAGCAAAAAAGGTTTTAGAAAAAAAAATTGGAAAAAAATATAAAGTTATTGGAGCAGTTACTCAATTAGGCATACTTGGTTGCGACGTGAGTAAATGGAATGATAAATTGATCTCAAAAAATCCATTTTTTTGTCCAGATAAAGATATTTTAAAATTATGGGAAAAATATTTGTTGAGCATTAGAAAAGCAGGTTCTTCATGTGGTGCAATTATCGAAGTTAGGGCTCGAGGTATTCCATTAGGCTTAGGGGCACCTATTTACTCAAAACTAGATATGGATTTAGCAGCTGCTATGATGAGCATAAATGCTGTTAAAGGAGTGAATATAGGATCTGGAATGAACTCAGCTCAGCTGTCAGGTGAACAAAATTCTGATGAAATATTTCAGAGAGGAAAATCAACAAAATTTAAATCAAATAATGCCGGTGGAATACTTGGTGGAATATCTACGGGTCAAGAAATTGTTATATCTTTTGCCGTTAAACCAACATCTTCAATATTAACGTCTAGAAAGACAATAGATAAGTTTGGAAAAAATACGTCTATTTCAGTACGAGGTAGACATGATCCTTGTGTTGGAATAAGAGCTGTGCCGATTGGAGAAGCAATGATGCACTGTGTATTATTAGATCACTATTTGCTTAATAGTGCACAATGTCTTTCCTAATTTGATTTTTTAATTATTACCTTTGAATTAAGAGTGTCAAAAACCTTATTTTCGATATTTCGTGCATCTAGGCCTGCATTCTTGTACATTATATCAGGCTTATCATGATCGATAAACGTGTCTGGCAAAATCATAGATCTAAATTTTAAATTGTTATCAATCAAATTTTTTTCAGACAAAAAATAAGATAGATGTGATCCAAATCCACCAATCGAACCTTCTTCAATTGATATTATTGCTTCATGATCAGTTGCTATTTGCCAAAATAGATTTTCATCTAAAGGTTTGGCAAATCTAGCGTCTATAATTGTAGGATTGACCCCTTTTTTTGAGAGATTTTCTGAGGCCATCAAACATTCACTTAATCTTGCTCCAAAATTAATTATTGCAATTTTCTTTCCTTCTTTAATTATTCGTCCTTTTCCAATTTCTATTTTTTCATCAATAGAAGGTAAATCAACTCCTCTGCCATTTCCTCTTGGATATCTGAAAGCTGATGGTCTATCATTTATATCTATTGACGTGTTTACCATTCTTACTAATTCAGCCTCATCGCTTGCGGCCATAACTACAAAATTAGGTAAAGTAGAAAGATAAGTTATGTCAAAAGAGCCAGCATGAGTTGGTCCATCTGCACCTACTAGTCCTGCTCGATCTATAGCAAACCTAACTGGTAAATTTTGAATTGCAACATCATGAACAACTTGATCATAGGCTCTTTGCAAAAAAGTAGAGTATATTGCTGCATAGGGTTTGTATCCCTCAGTAGACAGTCCAGCTGCAAAAGTTACCGCATGTTGTTCAGCAATTCCAACATCAAACATTCTTGAAGGAAATTTTTCCCCAAATAGATCCATCCCTGTTCCTGATGGCATTGCAGCAGTTATTCCAATTATCTTACTATCTTTTTCGGCGTGTTTAATTAGTGTATTGGCAAATACTTTAGTATATGCAGGTAAGCTCGAGGTAGATTTTTCTTGTATGCCAGTATTTACATTAAATTTGGATACACCATGAAATTTGTCTTTTGATTTTTCAGCAAATTCATATCCTTTTCCTTTTTCTGTTTTTATGTGGATCATAATAGGACCATCGTAATTAATTTCTTTCGCATTTTTCAATACTGAAACAAGAGCATCTACATCATGCCCATCAATAGGTCCTATGTAATAGAATCCCATTGAATTAAAAAGAGTTCCACCTGTCATTGCTGATCTTAAAAAATCTTCAGCCTTACCGGCTTTTTTGCTAAATCTTTTTGAAAATGCAGATATTATAAGCTTAAGTGTTTCTCTAAAACTAAAATATAATTTTCCAGATAAGATTTTAGCAAGGTATGCTCTCATGGCACCAACTGGTTTAGCAATCGACATGTCATTATCATTTAAAATTACAATCATTTTAGTTTTGCTAGAACCAGCGTTATTCATAGCTTCATACGACATTCCTGCACTTATCGCTCCATCACCAATGACAGCAATGACATTATCAGTTTTATTTGATAATTTGTTTGCAACAGCTATACCTAAAGCAGATGATATTGAGGTAGAACTATGAGCGGCTCCAAAAGGATCATACTCACTTTCAGATCTTTTTGTAAAACCAGATAGTCCACCACCTTTTCTTAATGTTCTAATCCTATCTTTTCTTCCAGTTAAAATTTTATGGGGGTAAGTTTGATGTCCAACATCCCATATTAATTTATCGTGAGGTGTGTTAAAAATATAATGAAGAACTACTGTCAGTTCTACAACACCTAATCCTGCTCCTAAATGTCCTCCAGTTTCAGAAACTGCATCAATAAGTTCTTCTCTCAATTCTTCAACTAATATTTTCAGCTCGGATTGAGAAAGTTTTTTTATATCAGATGGAAAGTTAATATTATTTAAATATTTATAATTTTTATTCATTTACTTCTGTTAACTATATAGTTTATTGTATCTTTTAAATCTTTGCTTTTTTTTCCATATATTAAAATTTTTTTTAATATATTAAATTTTAATTTATCTCGATAATCAACTGTATTTTGGTATCCTAAAACTTTTATGAGCGTAGCTTTACCTTTTTTCATATCTTTTTTGGTTTTTTTTCCAGCTCTTTTAGATGAGCTTTTTAAATCAATTAAATCATCAACTATTTGAAATAATAGCCCTATTTGTTCTCCAATTAACTTAAATTTTTTTATATGTTTTAATTTATTAGAAACAATAATTGGTGCCATACAACAAAAGCTAAAAAGTTTTCCCGTTTTTTTT
>CACKBK010000003.1 GCA_902598425.1 uncultured Pelagibacteraceae bacterium
GTATCAAAAATGGATTGATTTTAAAAATAGTAATGACCACTCTTTCTGGCTTAAATTAAGAATAATTATGACGCTTATTTTTTTTTTCATTACTGCACTAGGATTTTATCTCTCATTTAGAGTGCTAGATCTAAAATTGAATATGTTTCTTATTCTCTCATGTTTATATTTTTTTGGAGTTAGTTGCTGGCTTGGAAATACTAGATACTTTACCCCTTCAGTTTTATTTATGAGCGTTTACTTTTCAATATTTTTAAATCAGGTTTATTTAAAGTTTTCTAGAAAAATTAATTAATTATTTTTTCTCTCATATCGAAAGCACTCATAAGTTCATTCCATTCTCTTTTAGAAAGTCCCGACTCTTCCATTGTTATTTTTTGACCATTTATCAATTTACTAATTACACCTTTGCCTTTAGAGGAAACCTCAGTTCCTCCAACTCTATAATCCATAAAAGCGTCAAAAGTTATGGGAACCCATCTTTTAAGAGAGTCCAACATAACATCTGCATATGCTCGAATTTCATATTGAGCGTGATGATCTACTCTCAATCTTAAAAAATTCATTAAATTTAATAAATCTGTTTTCCAGTACCATTGTGTATATGTATTTAAAGTTAAATTCATTCTTGCTAGTTCTCTCGCTAGTCCAGTTTTATTTTCATCAATTTTTGAGCCATCGTATTTTTGATTGAGCATTTTTTCATAATTTTCATAGGTTCTTTCAGCATCAGATTTTAATAAATTCAAAACCTCTTTTGCATGATCTCCACTGATAACGTCTCCGCGTCCCTGTCTATTATTTTTGGATTGAGCTGCAAGATTTTCATTAGAGGGAAGATAAAATTCTTTATCTAAAATTGAATACCTTGCAGAATATTCATTGACATTTGCTGTTCTGTGTCTAATCCACTGTCTAGCTATAAATATAGGAAGCTTCACATGATATTTAATCTCACACATTTCAAAAGGTGTGCTGTGCCAGTGTCTCATTAAATATTTAATTAAACCTGAGTCCGTTGAAACTTGTTTTGTGCCTTTGCCATAGGAAACTCTAGCCGCCTGAACTATCGAGGTATCATCCCCCATGTAGTCAATTACTCTAATAAAACCATGATCAAGAACAGGTATAGCGTCAAATAATATTTTCTCTAACTCTGGTGCTATAACACGTTTGGTAACATTTTTTTGACCTTTAAGACTTTCTATTTCTTGTTGTTGTTCTTTTGTTAATTTCATGAATAATTTATTGAATCTAATAAATAACGTTTTATATTATTAATGTTGGTTTTCCAACTACGACGATAAATGAATTTCGTAATAAACATTGCGGACGTGGGGGCAGTACCCACCACCTCCACCATTTACAACTTATGGGGGTGAACTAGGATCGACGGATGTGTAAAAGTCTTTCTTTCGTTCGGGATAGTTCCACCGTAACGGGCTATTTTATAATTGCAAATGATAAATTTGCTCTTGCTGCTTAATTAATTTATTAATTAAGTAACGGGGTTTGGGGCACCTGGCAACAGAACGCCCCTATTATTTAAATTAGATTTTAAATTTATCCTTAAAAAATAAAAGTATAAAAAGCAAATTTGGTGCTGAAAACTCAAGCATTAATCTCATAGATCCAGTGCTTACCATGAAATTTAAATCATAAAGGGAGCTAAGATAAATAAAGAAAATTAAAAATATACTTAAAAAAAGATAAAAATATAAAAAAATAAATTTTTTAAATAAACGCTTATTAAAAGCAATAATTAAAGCAAAAAACATGCTTAAAATTATATGTGGAAATTTAAATAATGAAAAAATAATGTATTTAGAAATAAGCGCGAGATTTAGGATTGTAAAATTATTGAAAAAAATACTTAGTATATTGGAAAATTCGAAATCTTTTGAAAGATCTAAATCAAGTCCATTAAATTTAAATATTAAAAAACGCGCCAATATCATAGAAAAAAGTATAGTTGATAAAATTAATTTAAATTTTGCTGATTCCTTTAAGAAAATTATTAAAATAAATAATATTATTAAACAAAGAACAATTCCCTCATTTTTTGTCCAAATTATCAAATTTAAACACAAAAAAATATTTAACAAATTTATGCTTTTATTTTTATCATCCATAAATAAATTAAACAGATATTTTGATAAAATTAAAAGAATCGAAAATACTAGGATTTCTTGGGTCCCTCTAAAAAGCCAGTAATCATAAGTTATTAAAGCTAATATTAGAAATAAGATAATTTTTATGTTCTTATTTACTGATATCAAACTTAATAAATTAAGAATGGCGAATAAATATATTGCTAAAAAAAATATTCTTCCAAAATATTCGTACTCTGAACCAGAAATTTTCCAAAAGAAAGCCCATAAGAGCGATCCTAAAAATGAGTAGTGTGAATAAGTGGTATTTTTTAAATCCATAATTAAACCATCATTATAAAATGAAATTGCTTTTGGTAACCATATCTTTTGAGCATCCCAATATAAAAATAGATTTTTTGATATATCAATTGAAAAGATTAATAATATTATTGAGTAAAAAATAAAAAAATAAATTATATCTTTGGGAAATAAAAGTTTTTTAAAATTAGAGAAAAAATATATAAAAAATATAAAAATTATTGAATAAAATATGCTAGTTACTTGAGAAATAGTAAAATTAAATATTGAAAATATAAGAAATAAATTTGTAAGGAATAAAATATTTAATACAGGAAGATCATATTCATCCAACGATATTTTTTTTGATATTAAAAACTTTTTTTTAAAAAAAGGCATGAATAACAACAAAGACAAAAAAATTGTGTGTGATAAAATGTTTATTAGCTCTGTCATTTTTTTACCATATAAAAACATCTGTCCCTAAAATTATCTAAAACTTTAAAACCATTGTTTTTTAATTTTGTATTTTTTGCTTTATTCAAAATTATTAATTTATCCTCATCAATTTTTGTATTATGTTTACTAAAAATCCAATATTGCTTAGGTGACCTTTTAAAATTTTTAATCTTGGGTGGAGAATTTAATTTAAACTTATTTTTAATATAAATTACATATCCGGTTCCGAAAAATTCACAAAAATCATAAACTCCTTGCTGCCTAGTTTCGTGGTTTTTTGAAGTTACATCGTACAAGTTTTTAAAAAAATTAGTATTTTTACAGATTAGCAAAATGAGAATTGTAATTAAAAATAATGAGATATTATTTTGTATTTTCGACATAAATTTCAAAATTTTTTTAAATTAAACCAAAAAATTTGATAAGTTTGGTTTAAAGTATTTTGGCCCTTTGAGTACTTTTCCTTTATCACTATAAATTGGTTTGCCGTCTAAACCTAATTTACTCATGTTTGATTTTTGAACTTCATTAAAACATTTATCTAAATTAATTCCGAAAGCATGTCCAGCACCATATGTTACGTAAAGCAAATCTGTTAGTGCATCTGCAACTTCCAGTAAATTTTTTTCTCTAATAGCCTGCTTTAATTCCTCTAATTCTTCTTCAATGAGGCTAACTCTTAAATTATTAATTTTTTCTGAGCTTAATGAAGATTTTGATTTAACCTCCTGACCAAAAGTTTCCATAAATTTTCCCACTTTTTCAAAGTTTGTCATAGTGCTCCTATTTGATTATTGATAAACTTAATGTATAAGAAATAGTACTTTAAGCCAAAAGTTATATTATGAAATTCAGAAAAGAATTCGACAGTATTGGACAAATAAATGTGCCTGTTGATAAGTATTGGGGTGCCTCAACCCAGCGATCAAAAAAATATTTTGATATTGGAGAATTCTTAGTTAGACCGATTCTTATTAAATCTATAGCGATAATTAAAAAAGCTGCTGCAATAGTACATGGTAAACAAAAACAAATGCCACTAAATTTATCCAAAGCTATAATTAAAGCGTCTAATGAAGTAATAACTGGAAAACTAGATAACCACTTTCCACTTAAAGTTTGGCAAACTGGCTCTGGAACACAAACAAATATGAATGTAAATGAAGTAATTGCAAATAGAGCTATTGAAATTTTAGGAGGAAAGAAAGGCTCAAAAAAACCAGTTCATCCTAATGACCATGTAAATAAATCTCAATCAACAAATGATGTTTTTCCAACAGCAATGCATATTGCTATTGCAATAGAAACAAAGAATAAACTTTTACCCTCTTTAAAGTTATTAAATATTGAATTAAAAAAAAAAACAAAAAAATTTAGAAGTATTGTAAAAGTTGGAAGAACACATTTGCAGGATGCTACCCCTCTCTCTTTAGGGCAAGAGTTCTCAGGATATCAATCACAATTAGAAAATTGTATTGATAGAATAGAAAATGCTTTGAAAGAAATCTATTCGTTAGCACAAGGAGGTACAGCGGTAGGTACAGGTATTAATAGTAAAAAGGGATTTGATAAAAAAATTATAGGTGAAATAAAGAAAATAACTAAACTTCCTTTTAAACCAACAAAAAATAAGTTTGCAGCCTTAGCGGCACATGATGAAATAGTAAATTTTTCAGGAACATTAAATACCACTGCAGTTTGCCTAATGAAAATTGCAAATGATATAAGATTTTTAGGTTCTGGACCAAGAGCTGGCTATGGTGAATTAGTTTTACCAGCAAATGAACCTGGCTCCTCAATTATGCCTGGGAAAGTAAATCCAACACAGTCAGAGGCTGTCACTATGGTTTGTGTGAAAGTTATTGGAAATCACAATGGAATTACAATGGCGGGTTCGCATGGACACTTTGAGTTAAATGTTTTCAAACCATTAATTGCACATAATATTTTACAATCAATAGACTTGTTATCTGACAGTTCAAAAAATTTTGGGCTATATTGTATTAAAGGATTAAAGGCTGATAAAGATACTATTAAAAATTATTTAGATAATTCTTTAATGTTGGTAACTGCTTTGGCACCTAAAATTGGCTATGATAATGCAGCAAAGATTGCAAAAAATGCTTTAAAAAACAAGACTACATTAAAAGCAGAAGCATTGAAGTCAGGTTTAATTAATGAAAAAGAATATAATAAAATAGTTGATCCAAAGAAAATGATTTACCCTAATTCAAAGTAAGAATTAATTATTTCCTTTAAAAAATTTTTAAAACCATTTGAATTTAAATATTCAAATCTTTTGTCTACATAACCGTCCACTAAATCATCAATTTTTTCTGAATTAATTTTTTTATTTTTTAAATTATAAAAATTAATTTTGTTAACTTTAAAATTTGTATTTATTGTATCAAACTCAAAAGAAAATTCTATTTTTTTCAAGTCTTTACGTTTACTTTTTGGTATCAAAAGTTTTTTATAGAAGCTATCTAATTCCTTTATATTTAAGACTGCTTTTGCCTCTAAAAATATCTTATCATCTTTTTCAATAAAAGATGATCTTAGAATTTTTAAATCACCTATTTTTTCGTTTATTAAAATTGTTTCATTAAAATCTAAATTACCTTCAGATACATTTGTGATAAAACTTATTTTTTCAAAAAGCTTATTCTTTAATAATTTATCTGATTTAATAGAAATTTTACCATTTAAATTTTCATTAAAGATGAACCCAGCTTTAAGAATTTCATTAAACCAAAAACTATTTTTTAAAATATAATATAGATCAAAAGTTTTAGACTGAGCTTCTGTTTTAATAAATAATGGTTTTAAATCAATATTACCGTTATATACAATTGGAGTATTTCTAACCATTGATTGTTCAGAATTAAAATTAATTTTATCTTTAACAAAATTGTAGTTTGTTTTAAATTTACTACTTAGAATACTAATTTCATTATAGTAAGAATATTTATCTTTCTGAAAGATACTTTTATTCAATATATCAATGTTAATTTTTTTTAAATTAGCTTTTAAAATTTTATGTTTTCTTATTAGATCCTTTTCCCAATATAACTTAACAGGAATTTTAAAAATTTCTCCATCAATATTTATTATATTTTTTCCAGTATCTCTTGCATATTCTGCAACAAGATTTTTAATGGAGTAGATAAATACTGTATTATTTTTTTTGTTATTAAAAAATAGTTTACTATTTTTTATTTTGACTTTTTGATCTGAAAATTTTTTGTTAACTAATTCATTAAAAAAAGAGAGATTTTCTTTTTTTAAAAAAAAATTTGCGTTTTTGATTAAAATTTTATTTAAAATTATCTTATCTTTATTAAAAAAGTTTTTTTGACCTATAAATATTTTAAGTTCTTTTAATTCGCCTATTTCATTATTTACATTTGAATTTAAAATAAATAATTTAGAATCTTTAATAGAAAAATGTGGTGCTGGTAAGATTCTGTATGTAATATCTGGGGATAAACTAATATTTAAATTAAATTCAGATAATATTTGATCAGAAAGGACTTTTTGAACTCTTCCAGAATTATATAAACTTGGTATTGATAGATAGAGAAGATATATAAAAATTAAAGTTGAAATACCAAATATAACAATTTTAACATTTATGTTGAATTTATTATCAAAATTAAAATTAAATTTTTTCATAAATTTAAATTGTTTTATAATGATTATTTAGAAAATGAGAAACTTAGAATATCTAAAAAACTTAAATTCAGCTCAAAAAGAGGCGGTAATTAACACGGATGGACCAATTTTAGTTGTTGCAGGCGCTGGATCAGGAAAAACTAAAGTACTTACTTCAAAAATTGCTCATTTGATTAAAAATAAGAAAGCTTTTCCCAACCAGATATTAGCAGTTACTTTTACAAATAAAGCTGCTAAAGAAATGCAAAATAGAGTAATAAAAATTTTAAAATCTGAATCTACGGGTCTATCTTGGCTTGGTACATTCCACTCTATTTGTGCAAAACTACTTAGAAAACATGCTAGAGCAGCAGGTTTAAATTCTAATTTTACAATATTAGATTCTGATGATCAAACAAGATTGATAAAAAATATCTGCAAATCTGAAAATATAGATACAAAAAAAATCTCTTCTAAAATAATAATAGCTATTATCGAAAAATGGAAAAATAATGGATGGTATCCTGATAGTGTTCAAATTAATAGAAAAGATATTTATGAAAAGATAATTTTACCAATTTATAAAGTTTATCAAAAAAAATTAATAGATTTAAATGCATGCGATTTTTCAGATTTAATTTTACATTGTGTCAATATTTTAGAGAGAAACAAAGATATCTGTGAAATTTACAGTAATAACTTCAAATATATATTGGTTGATGAGTATCAAGATACAAATTTTATTCAAAGTAAATGGCTAAATATTTTAGCTAAAAAAAATAATAATATTTGTTGCGTTGGGGATGATGATCAATCCATATATAGCTGGAGAGGTGCAGAAATAAAAAATTTTTTAGAATTTGATAAAGTTTATAAAGGTACAAAAATAATTAGATTAGAGGAAAATTATAGATCTACTCAAAATATTTTATCGGTTGCTTCGGGTTTAATATCAAATAATGAAAATAGAGTTGGTAAAACACTTAAAACAAACTCTGAAAATGGAGAATTGGTAAGTCTAAGTTGTTTTCGTAATGGTAAAGAAGAAGCTATTGGTTTAAGTGATCAGGTTGAAAAAAATTTAAAAAATAAATATTCATTAAATAACATAGCTATCTTGGTTAGAGCAATATTCCAAACAAGAGAATTTGAGGAAAGATTTCTTAAAATTGGTCTTCCTTACAGGATAATTGGAGGTATTAAATTTTATGACAGAGCAGAAATAAAAGATTGTATTGCTTATTTAAGATTAGTTTACCAAAATAAAGATGATTTAGCATTTGAAAGAATAATTAATAATCCAAAAAGAGCTATAGGCGAAAGTACAATGAAACAAATTCATGAATACTCAAAAAAAAATTCTTTATCGCTTGTAAATTCTTCAAAAAGACTTTTGGAAGAAAATCAGATTAAACCAAAGGCAAAAATTGGACTGAATTTTTTCTTAAATTTTTTACAAAAATGGGGTGAAGATTTATTTAAAAAAAAAATTGGTCATGTAAAACTTTTACAAATAATATTGGATGAGTCTGGATATTCATCTTTGTTAAAAAATAAAAAAGATTTAGATAATGAGAATAAACTAGAGAATATTAAAGAGCTTTTAAGCGCTATGAAAGAATTTGATAATCTTGAAAGTTTTTTGGAACATGTGTCACTAGCAACATCAATTGATCAAGATTGGGACGGTGAAAAAATTAATTTAATGACTATGCATGCATCAAAAGGATTAGAGTTTGACGTGATCTTTCTACCTGGTTGGGAGGAAGGGTTGTTCCCGCATCAAAAATCAATAGATGAAAAAGGAGAAAAAGGACTCGAAGAGGAGAGAAGATTAGCTTATGTTGGTATTACTAGAGCTAAAAAAAAGGCATTTATCTCTTTTTCGATGAATCGTTTTTATCAGGGTGATTGGATTGATAGTATGGCATCTCGATTTGTTGACGAACTACCATCAAATTTTATTGAAAAAAATACCTTTTACGATGAACAAGAAAATCAAGATAGTGACTTTGATTTTAATCAAGATTTTGAAAATCAAGAAGCAAAAAGAAGCCCTGGATGGATAAGGTATCAAAAAAGATTAAAGTGATAAGAAGTAAAATTAACAAAATTGTAAGTAATTTTAATAAATACAACATTGATGGTTATATCGTACCAAAGAATGACAATTTTTTTTTCAGAGTACGTAAGTCATGATCGATTGAATATAATTTCAAATTTTACTGGATCGGCAGGTTTTGCAATTATATTTAAAAACAAGAATTATTTATTTGTCGACGGGAGATATACTTTGCAAGCAAATAAAGAGTCAGGAAAAAATTTCAAAATTGTTGAATTTCCAAAGTTTTTACCAAAAAGTTTATTTGAAAATATTACTTTAGGATATGACCCAACTTTATTTACTAAACTGCAATTGCAATATTTTTTTGGTAATAAAATTAAACTAATTTCAATAAACGAGAATTTGGTTGATGTATTAAGAAAGCCAAAGAATACAAATTTTAGACAATACTATTTTTTGCCAAGAATGATTGCTGGAAAAAGCCATAAATATAAACTTTCGTTAGTATCTAATATTATAAAAAAAAATAAATCAGACTACCTTTTTATAAGTGCTCCAGAAAATGTATCTTGGTTATTAAATATAAGAGGCTCAGATGTTCCATTCTCACCAATTATAAATTGCAATTGTTTGGTTGGGAAAAATAAAAAAATTTTGTTAATTGGAAAAAAAAATAAATTTAAAAATTTATTAAAAAAAAGATTAATATCTAAAAATCAAATTATTGATCCTAAAAATTTAATTGACACATTTGAAAAATTAAGAGGAAAAAATTTTATTATAGATGGAAAAACTTGTTCCGTTTTTAATGAGAGATTAATCACTAAAAAATTTCATATCAAAACAAGAGAAGATCCTTGTTATTTATTGAAAGCTAAAAAAAATTCAGCTGAAATTAACAATATGATAAAGTCACATGTTGAAGATGGCATTGCATTAACAAAGTTTATTTTTTGGATAAAAAATTATAAACATCAAAGCTTAACAGAACTTGACGCTGAAAAAATGCTAGAACACTTTAGAAAGCAAAGTAAAAGTTATTTATATCCAAGTTTTAATACAATTGCTGGTTCAGGCCCAAATGGAGCCATTGTCCATTATAGAGCTAAAAAAAAAACAAATAGAAAAATAAAAAGTCAGGATATTTTTTTATGCGACTCTGGTGGTCAATACAAATATGGTACGACTGATGTCACTAGGACAATGTGTTTCTCCAAGCCCTCAAAGGAAATTAAAAAAATTTTTACCTTGGTTTTGAAAGGTCATATAGCAGTTGTTACGAGCGATTTAAATAAAAACAAAAGAGGGTATCAATTGGATATAAGAGCTAGAAAATTTTTAAAAGAAAAAGGGTTTGATTTTAAACATGGAACGGGACATGGAGTTGGTTTTTTTTCAAATGTACATGAGGGACCTCAATCTATATCTAAATATAATAAAGTAAAATTGGCAGAAGGTATGATATTAAGCAACGAACCTGGTTATTATAGAAAAGGAAAATTTGGTATCAGGATTGAAAATTTAATATTTATAAAAAAATTTAAAAGAAAGTTAGTTTTTGAAAATTTGACTTTGGTACCAATAGATAAAGATTTAATTGAATACAAGATGTTAACAAAAAAGGAAAAAGATTATATTTTTCAATATCATTTAAATGTTTACTCAAAATTATCAAGTTTTTTAAACTTAAAAGAAAAAAAGTGGCTAATTAAACAGATTTAGAATTTATCATATCAATAAGTTCACTTTGAGTGATCACCTTAATTTTTAAGTGTTTGGCCTCACTTACTTTTCTTGAGGTTGGTTTTTCTCCAATAACCAAAAAATCTAATTTATTACTCACATTGCTAATAATTTTACCAGAATTGTTTTCTATCAAAGACTTTGCTTCAGCTCTACTTATCCCCTCAAGTTTTCCTGTAAACATAAAAGTCAAATCATTTAGGCTTCCAGAAGATGATTTTTGTTTTTCAGGTATAATTTCTAGTTTTCTTTTAAGCTGATCAAGAACGGTTAAACTACTCTTATTCGAAAAGAAATTTTTTAAAGATTTAATTTGGGTATCTCCTATTCCATCAATATTCAAAAGATCATCAAAGTTACTTTTATTTGATAGGTTAAAAAAATTATTTGGATTTTTAAGGTTTTTTGAAATAAGCTTCGCATTTTCCTGTCCGATGTGTCTGATGCCTAAAGAATAAATAAATTTGTCTAAAGGAATTTTTTTTTTTATTTCTATTGAGTATTTTAAGTTTGCTGCAGAAAGTTTACCCCATCCATCTAAGTTTGAAATTTTTTTATAATCTAAATTAAATATATCACTCGGGGTTTTAATTAATTTAAGCTTCCAAAAAGTCTCTACAATTTTTTTTCCAAGTCCATCAATATTAAATGCTTCTTTAGATACAAAATGTTTTATTTTTTCTATTGCAATTTTTTCGCAATCGAAACCTTCGTTTTTACATCTTCTAACTGCATCATATTTTTTTGTTATTTTATTAAATTCCTTTACTGTTGAAGACCCACAAGAGGGACAAGTTTTTGGAAAAATAAATTTTTTCGTATCTTTACCTCGTTTTTTTTTATCAACTGATATGACATGAGGTATTACATCTCCCGCTCTTTCAACAGTAACTGTGTCGCCTTCTCTAATATCTTTTCGTTCTATTTCATCTTCATTATGTAAAGTTGCATTTGAAACTAAAACTCCTCCAATATTGACTGGTTTAATTTTAGCAACTGGTGTCATTGCCCCTGTTCTTCCAACCTGAATTTCAATTTTTATAATTTCTGAAATTGAGTTATTCGCTGAAAATTTATGTGCTATAGCCCATCTCGGTGCATTTGCTGCAAAACCTAATCTTTTTTGTAAATTTAAGTCGTTTACTTTATAAACAAGTCCATCTAAATCAAAGTTTATTTCTTTACGTTGTGTCTCTATTTTTTTATGATTTTTAATTAAGTTATCTATACCAGAAATAATTTTATTTAATTTATTTGTTTTAAAACCCCACAGTTTTAATTTTTTTAAGAAATCACTTTGTGTAGTTACATCTAATTTTTTTGAGTATCCAAAAGTATAAGCAATAAAATTAAGTGGAATTTTTTTTGTCTGATTTGGATCTTTCTGTCTCAAGGAACCTGATGCAGCATTTCTTGGGTTTGCAAATTTATCTTTAAGATTTTCAAATTCAAAATTATCAATAAATACTTCGCCTCTTATATCAATTTCACTTGGAAAATCATTTCCATTTAGTTTAATTGGTATATCTTTTATTGTTTTAAGATTTTCAGTTATATCTTCACCTTGAACACCATCACCTCTTGATAAACCTCTTACAAATATGCCATCTCTATAAATTAATGAAGCTGAAATTCCATCTATTTTTGGTTCTACACTATATTCAATTTTTTGATTTTTTTTTAAGCTCAAAAAGTTTACAATTTTTTTTTCAAAGATAGTTAAATCATTTTCGTCAAATGCATTCCCTAAAGATAACATTGGAATTTTGTGACTTACTTTTTTAAAATTTTTTGAAGGTTTAAAACCTACATTTAGAGATGGTGATTCATTACTTTTTAAAAAAGAATATTTTTTTTCTAAATTTAATATCTCGTGTTTAATTTTATCATAGGTGCTATCATCTACTAGAGGTTTACTCTCAGAATAATAATATTTATTATATTTATTTATAAGTTTGATTTTTTGAAGATAATCCTCTTTTACTTTTAAATTATCTTTTTTTTTCATTTAAAAATATTCTTAAATTTTTTTAACATAGATTTTTTATCTTTTTTTAATTTAATAGATGTAACGTATTCTTTATTAAATATTTTATAAGTTTGTTCATACCATTCACTAGATCCATAGTTATAACCAAGAACACTTGCATATTTTTCTGCCTCATCAATTAGTCCAATTTTATAATAAGTCTCGACAAGTCTATGTAGTGCCTCCTCAACATAAACTGTGGTTTGATAGTCAGATAAAATGGTCTTATATCTATTAATAGCAGCTACCCACTTTTTTCTCTTTAGATAATATCTTGCAATATGCATCTCCTTGGAAGCCAAAACATCCTGAATAAGGTTTAGTTTATATTTGGAGTCCAGTGCAAAATCAGTTGTTGGAAAATTATTTATAATGTATTCAAATTTTTCTTTTGATAACAGTAATGGCTCTAAATCTTTTTTTTCATCAATTATATTTTCATAGTAATTCATTGCTAATAAAAAATAAGCATAATCAATATTTTTATGTTTTGGGTATTTCGAAATAAATCTCTCTAATTCTAAAATTGATCTCTCGTAATAATTTTGAGAGTAAAATGCATATGCAGACATCAAAATAGATTTTGATGCCCATTCTGATTGTGGATAAAGTAATTCAGCCTCATTAAATTTTCTTGATGCATATATTACGTCTCCCTTTTCAAGCTCTTTCATACCTTCTTTATAGGCATCAATCATTTGACTCTCCAATTCACCAACGCTTATGGAAGATACTTTTTGTTCTTCTTTAGATGAACAGGAATATAAAAATATTAAAAAAAGTAAAAACTTTAACAAATTTTTCATTAATTTAGTTTCTAGCAGAAAAAAATGAAAATTCTAAATTATTTTAAGCTATTGATTTTAGCGCTGTTTTATTGATAAACGAGTGAGGAATATTTTTTTCTTTAAGTTCAAATATTGAAAAGTTTTGATTGTTGGTAAAAACTTTTCTTAACATTTGATTTGTAAGTTTGTGTCCACCTTGAGAACATACAATTTTTCCAATAATTTTTGCCCCTGACAAGAAAAGGTCCCCCATGCAATCAAGTATTTTGTGGTTTACAAATTCTTTCTCGTTTCTAAGGCCACCTTCATTCATAATTTTATCACCTTTCACCACAATTGCATTGTCAAGAGAGCCACCTTGAGCAAGATTCATTTTTTTTAACTTTTCTACATCTTCATAAAGACAAAATGTTCTTGAGTTATAAATATTCTTTAGATCAGACTCGTACATGTTAACACAGTTTCTTTGAGTGCCGATTTTTTGATTTTTAAACTTAATTTCGAAATCAATTTCTAGAGATGTTTTTGAAGGTTCTATTGAAATTGTTTTCTCTCCGTCCTTAAATTCTACTTTGCTTAAAATTTTAATTATTTTTATTGGTGTGCTACTTACATTTAAGCCAACTTTTTCAATCTCATCAATAAAGTATTTTGCAGATCCATCTTTAATTGGAACTTCATCTTGGTCAATTTCAATTATAGCGTTATCTACACCTTTTCCATACATAGCAGCCATTAGATGTTCAATTGTAGATACACTAACTCCAAATTCATTAGTTATTGTTGTACACAAATTAGCATTAGAAACATTTTGAAAATTTGCTGATATAAGATTATTGTTTTTTAAATCTACTCTCTTAAAAACTATTCCAGAATTTGGTGACGATGGAAGGACTCTTACATTAGCATGCTTGCCCTTATGTAATGTTATACCCTCAAAATTTATGTGTTGCTTTAAGGTTTTCTGGTTTAAAATTGACATCAAGAGTTTATAAATCCACTCTCATAGATCTTAAATACAACAAATGTTACAATAAAATACGGCTAGGAAAATAAGTGAAACATTTTTTCAAAAAAACCCAACTTGGCCGGTTTTTTTGGTAAAATATACACTTCTTTCATATTTTCACCATTCACAACCTTTAAACCACCCTCAAGTAGATTGCTTTTACCAATTTCATTCAAAGATAAAGCATAATTACCACAAATTACAGAATTAAGTTTAATTTGGTAATTTTTAAAAATTCTATAAAAAAAGTCTGCTAAATTTTTCTTAACACATATAAATTTTGCTTCAATTATTAAATTTTTACAATTCATTTGTAATGGAATTTCATGGATTTTATTCCCATCAATTATATAATTTTCAATAATTATGTGTAAAATTTTAAGATCTTTATTACTTGTCAAAATCTGTTGTTTTAAATCCTGAATAAGGTACTGGATCTGATCTTTTTGAATTGGTTTAAGATCATAGCTTTTTTTTGTCGAAATTTCTATTTTTAAATTATTTGGATCACACAAAATTAAATTTATCTTATTTACAGTATAATTAATTTTTTTTTCAATATTTATAACTTGTTCTTTTAGAACTCCATTTAAATTATCTTCTAATTTAATATTGTCAGATAAGTTATTTTCTGTTTTATATATCTTGTTATAAATACTTTTATCTTTTTCTTTATCAAAAACATCTACTGATATTTGATTTGCTGATAAAATAATAAAAATTTCATTACTCATTATATAATATCAATCTATCTTTTATTCTTAAATCTATCACTTTACTTTTAAATTCTTTTGTACGTAATAAGATTTCAGCTCGTTTAATATTAGTTGTTAATTGTTCTGAGGGTAGCTTCACAATTGTTTTATCTTTAAAAATAATATCCCATCTATTTGATGGATAATAAACCAATTTTTTTATTTTATTAAGATTAAAAGTGCTTAATTGAATTTTTTTAAAAAAATTATTTATTTTATTCATTTCTAAAGTTCCCTCAATTAAGGGAAGATTTTTGCTATCTTTTCCTTTAAAAATTTTGCCGTTTGAACCAATAATAAATAATTCATTATTTTTAAAAATTTTTCCAATAGGCTTTGTTTCAAATAATGAAATACGTATTTGATTTGGATAAATTTTGTTTATTTTATATTTTTCTATATTAGGAAATTTTTTAATTACACTAATGGCATCTTTTTTATTAATATTAAAAATATTTTGACCAACAAAAAAATTAAATTCTCTCTGATAAGCAATATTTTTAATTTCAATTTTATTGATTTTAAAAAGTTTAAAAAAGGAATTTAAAATTTGAAAGTTAAATATAGTTGATACAAATAAAAATATTAAAATATATACAAATATTTTTTTAATTTTATCTGTTGGTTGATGAATCATTTACAATCCAATTTAATAACTTGTAAAAAGAAATTCCTCTGAATGCAGCTATTTCAGGCACCAATGATAACTTAGTCATACCTGGCTGAGTATTCAATTCTAATAAATAAAATTTGTTTTTATAAAACTTAAAGTCAGATCTTGTAACACCTCTACAACCTAAAATTTTGTGCGCTTTCAAAGCTAAATTTAATACTTCGTCTAATTTTTTTTTCTCAAGTTCAACAGGTAAAATATGTTCTGTTTTTGCACTTAAACTATATTTGGCCTTATAATCATAAAATTTTCTCTTTGGCTTTAGTTCAATAGCTCCTAGTTTTTTTTTACCCAAAATTGCAACTTGAATTTCTCTTCCAGCGATATAACTCTCAATAATAATTTCATTATATTTTTTTAATTTTTTTAAATTTGTTATTAAATTTTTTTTTGTACAAATATAAACATCTACACTTGAGCCCTCATTAATTGGCTTTATAACTACTGGAAATTTTAACCTTTGTTCGATTTTTTTTAAAAGCTTTGTTGAAATTGTCTGACTGTTATTAAAACTAAATTTAATGAATTTAGGTGTAAGTATATTATTTTTAATAAAAATTTCTTTCGATAAAATTTTATTCATAGCTAAGAATGATGAGATTACGCCTGAATGTGTATATTTTATTTTTAATTTTTCCAAAATTGATTGAATATATCCATCCTCTCCAAATCGGCCATGTAAAGCGTTAAATATAAGATTAGGTTTAAACGTTTTAATTTTTTTGATAAGATCATTATTAGGTTCGCAAATGACTGTTTTAAAGCCTCTCTTTAAAACTTTATTCACTTGTTTCGCTGTTTCTAGACTAATTTTTCTCTCTTTTGAGATACCGCCACCTAAAATAAGAATTTTTTTCATTTATTCTATAATTTCAATTTCTGTCTCTAATTTAATATTTTTTTTTTTATCCACCTCACTTTTGATAAAATTGATTAATTTCATCATATCTTCAAATTTTGCATTTTTTGAATTTACAAGAAAGTTACAATGTTTTTCAGATATTTTTGCATCTCCAAAACTTTTTGTTGTGGGTATAGAGTTCTTTATTAGTTCCCATACTTTTATATCAGTCTGATTAATTGGATTTTTAAAAGTACTTCCACCTGTTTTAATTCTGCTTGGCTGCCTTCTATTTTTTTCCTCTTTAAGCTTATTAATCTCTTTATTAATTTCTTCTTTATTCTTTTTTTTGCCTTGAAAGGAAGCGCTCAAAAAAATTAGATCTTTATCAAGTGGACTATGCCTATAAGCAAATTTAATTTTGGATGATGGGATAGTTTTGATTATCCCTTTTCTATCAATAACTTGTACGGATAATAAAATATCCTTGAATTCTTTTCCAAAACACCCTGAGTTAATTCTTAATCCGCCACCAATCGTGCCTGGGATACATGATAAAAATTCAAAACCACCGATGTTATTTTCCATTGCAAAGTTTGATAAGTTTTTATCGGACACTGCACTCCCCGCAACAATTATATTGTTTGGTAATAATGAAATATTTGAGAAATTTTTACCTAGTTTAACTACAAAACCATCAAACTTGTTATCAGTAATAAGAACATTTGATCCGGCACCCAAAACAAAAATTTTTTCACTTTTTCCAAAAGTTTTAAGAAAAGTTACTAAGTCATTTAAGTTGTCTGGTTTAAAAAAAACTTTTGCATCCCCTCCTATATTAAACCAATTTAACTTTTTAAGATTGTAATCAAATTTTAGTTCACTTTTTATTTGTTTTGTAAATACTTCTATTTTGTTTTTATCCATTATAAAAGATTTGGAAGATCTCTCATCCAGTTTGAAATTGAACCAGCACCCATGCCAATTACTATTTTATTTCCTTGAATATTTTGTTTGACAAATTTTGCTAAATTTTTTTTGTCTTTTACCAAAAATAATTCAACTCTCGAATTATTGGCTAATTCCTTCGCAAAATTATAATATTCAAATCCTAATTTAATTTTTTCTCCAGCAGTAAAAATAGGGCACAAAATTACTTGATCAGCCTTTTTAAATGATAAAGTAAACTCTTTCTTTAAGTCTTTAAGTCTTGAAATTCTATGTGGTTGAAAAATACAAGTAATTTTTTGTTTTTTATAAGCCTCTCGAACACTATTCAGAACCTCTCTTATTTCTGTTGGATGATGAGCATAATCATCATAAAATTCTGCACCTTTGAAAGAAAATAATTTGTTAAATCTTCTTTGAACACCTTGAAAATTAAGAAGACCTTTTTTGATAATTTTTTTTGATATTCCAATAGTTATACTCACGGCAACAGCTGCTGTTGCATTTCTAATGTTATGTATTCCTAAAATAGGTATTTTAATATTTTTTATAATGTCCTTTTTTTTCCCAGGCAAAAATATTTTTAAGTCAAATTTAGAAAAATTCTTATTTTGAGAAATATTTGTAATATTAAAATTAGATTTTTTGTTTATTCCATATGTATAGTAATTTTTTATCTTAAGTTTTTTAATTATTTGTTTATTAATTTTATCATCCAAACATATGTAAGATTTTCCAAATGATGGGACTTTTTCTAAAAATTTTTTGAAAAGATTTTTTAAGTTCTCCATATTCTTATAATAATCCATGTGCTCCCTATCAATATTTGTTATAATTGAATAAGTTGGCAACACCTCTATAAAACTACCATCAGATTCATCCAATTCCAGAATACTCCAATTGCTATTTCCTAATCTGGCAGAATTATCTAATGAGTTTAAAACTCCACCGTTAACAATTGTGGGATCAATTTTTGTTTTTGAAAATATTGATGCAATTAAAGAAGTTGTTGTCGTTTTGCCATGCGATCCAACCACTGTAATGTTTTTTGTTAAAGAGGCAATATGGCCGAGCATCTCACCTCTTTTATAGATTGGTAAGTTTTTCATTTTGCCTTCTTTAAACTCAGGGTTATTTTTTTTTATCGCTGACGATATAACTAATACTGTAGCTGTATTTATATTTCTTTTATTATGTCCTATAGAAATTTTAATTTTTTTTTTTTTTAATCTTTCAATATTTTTATTTAAGGAAATATCTGAACCTTGAATTTGAAAACCCATACCATGCATTATTAGTGCTAACCCACTCATACCTATTCCACCAATTCCAACAAAGTGGATAATTTCAGACTTTGCTAAATCAATTTTCATTTATACTATCTATTATTTTCTGGTTTATATTATTCCATGAGTTTTCGTAAGTTATTTTTTTCATTGCGTTTATCTTCTCATTAAGATCATTTTTATTTTCAAAAAATGAATATATTAAATTTAAAAGATCTTCAGAAATATTTGAGTTTTGCTCTACCATCCAGCAACAATTCAGTTTTTTATAAAAAAGAGCATTATAATACTGGTGATTATCTTTTGCGTAAGGAAATGGAATTGCAATGAATGGTAGATTTATTTGTACAAGCTCTGCTAAACTTGACGCGCCAGCTCTTGTTATACAAAAATTAATTTCATTCACATTTTTGAAAAGGTTTTTTTTAAAATTAAATAATTCGTATTTAATTTGATTTTTTTCATAAAAATTTTTTAAATTTTCCTTATTTTTTTCGTTAGTCTGGTGTATTACTTCTAGTTCAACTTTTTCTGAAAGTTTTAAAATAGTATCTTGTAGGTTTTTTTGAAAAAAATCTGCTCCTTGACTCCCACCAATTATTAAAATTTTAATTTTTTTTTCGAAATTATTTTTATTTTTTTTTTCAATATAAACAGATTTTCTTAAGAGAGGTGATATTAATTTAATTTTTTTTTTAAATTTAATCGGGAAATTTCTTATTTCTTCTGAATAACAAAGTATTGATGAGCAATAATTTAAAAAAAATAGGTTTGATCTACCTAAAACTAAATTTGGTTCAAATAAGATTATTTTTAAATTTAATATTTTTGCACTAATACAAATTGGTAGAGACATATATCCACCGGTAGAAATAACTGTCTTTATTTTTTTACTTTTCAGGTATGTAAAAGATTTCAATATAGAAAAAAAAAATATAACTGTGCTCCAAGGTAATAAAAAAATATTTTGGGTCAAAGGCAATACATTTATAATTTTATAATTTTTATTATTACTTTCAAAAAATTTAGAGCCTCTTAAATCGCTTGTTATAAAAACATTAAACTCATCTTTTAAATGTTCATACAATGTTTGAGCTGGAACAACATGCCCTCCAGAACCACCTGTCGAGATTAAAATATTTTCTTTCATCTGATATTTTCTTTTTTAGTTAAATTGAGAATTATACCAGAAATTATTGATGTTCCTATTATCGAAGAGCCTCCATAACTCAAAAAAGGAAGTGTCATTCCGGTAGTTGGAAACATTCTTATATTTACACCTACGTGAATAAGAAACTGAAAAAAAATAATAAATGCAAGCCCTAACAAAATCAATTTAATTTTTTTGTCATCAACTACAGAAATTTTTTTTAAAACTATATAAATAAAATATAAAAAAATTAATATTAAAATAAAAATCATAGTGACTCCAAATTCTTCGGATATCACCGAAACTATATAATCTGTATGTGCCTCTGGAACTTTATTTTTCAGGACCCCTTCACCAATACCTTTGCCAAAAAAACCACCATTAATTATTGCTTCTGAAGCTCTCTCCGATTGATAGTTATTTCCTGAATTTGAATTTATAAAAGATGTAATCCTTATTAAAATATATTCAAATTTGGGTATATAAAAAATAACATATAGAAGTATTGAAGCACTGATACCAAAAAACATAAAAAATAGTATTAAGTTAACTCCTGAAACAAAAATTAATGCAAGCCAAGTAGCAAAAATTAAGATTGTTTGCCCAATATCTGGCTGCGAGATCAATAATAAAATAATTGGTGATAAGATTAAAAAACTATATAGATATTTTAAGTACAGATTTGTTTTACTTTCTAAACTTAATACTAAAGCCATAACTACAATTATAAAAGGTTTTAAAACCTCAATAGGTTGAAACCTTGGTAAAAAAAATAATTCTATCCATCTTTTTGATCCTTTTACCTCTATACCCGCAAAGGGGACAATTAAAAGCGCTATGAAACAAATTACAAAAAGTAACTTAGAGATTAAAAATAATTTTTTAATATTTAAATATGATAAAGAAAAAACTATACAAAAACCCATAGATACATAAATAAAATGTTTTAAGAAAAATTTATAACTATTTGTATTAAATCTATCTGATACAACTAAAGAGGTTGAAACTAGAGAAAAAAAAAGGCCAAGAAGAAAAAGTGAAATTATCAGAAAAAATAAGGTTTTATCTAGTTCTCTCCACCAATTAAAATAAACTTTTTGATAAATATTTATGTCTTTCATAATTTATTTTTGTATTTTTGGACGAGTAAATTAAAATATGTACCTCTTTCTTCAAAGTTTTTAAATTCATCAAATGATGCAGAGCATGGGCTAAAAAGTATTACTTTTTTTGATGTTATATTTGATTGATTGATATCCAATAGAACTTTTTGGTATGCCTTCTTAATTGATGAAAAAACTTTATATTTTATTTTCCCTTTTAATTTTTTAATAAAGAAATTTCTATTTTTACCAAATATATAACCCTGTATATTTAATTTATTATTTTTACTAAAATTAAATTTGTCATTTTT
The DNA here is from genome assembly GCA_902598425.1 of uncultured Pelagibacteraceae bacterium. GTDB lineage: Bacteria > Pseudomonadota > Alphaproteobacteria > Pelagibacterales > Pelagibacteraceae > Pelagibacter. The sequence goes on from CACKBK010000003.1 coordinate 21,205, forward strand.
TTTTGGTTTTCCACCCACTAACCAAAAAATATTATTATAAGATTTAATTAAATTTACCGTAGAAGAAAAGCTAGTTGATTTAGAGTCATTAATTATAATTATTCTTTTTGAGTTGTATACTGTTTGTTGTCTAAAATTTAGTCCTTTAAAATTATTTATTGATTTAAGGATATTTCTTTTTTTTATTTTTAATATTTCGCAGATTTTTAAAACAAATGATAAATTTTCTAAATTATTTTGATTTAAAAAATATTTATTTTTAATCTTTTTAATATATTTTCTTGATACCTTTTTATCAACATGAAGTATTTTAGATTTAATTTTATTTTTTTTTATTGCAGTATTTATAATCAAATTTTTTTTGTTAAAGAATATAAAATCTTTTTTTGAGCTTTGGTAAAATAGTTTTAATTTTGCTTGTAAATAATTTTTAAAATTTCCATGTCTCTCTATGTGATCTGGACTAATATTTAGCAATATAGAATATTTTGATTTAAAAAATTTACTATACTCGATTTGATATGATGATGCTTCTATAACAAATACAGTTTTTTTTTGGACGTTGCGCTCATTTAAAATAGATCTACCAATATTTCCAACAGATCTGGCATCTTCACCTGAATTTTTTAAAATATCTCCAAGTAATTTAACTGTGGTAGATTTTCCATTTGTACCAGTAATTGTAATTATTTTATTTTGATAATTATGTGTATAAAAAATATCTAAATCTGTGCAAATTTTATCTTTGTTACTTTGCAAAAAATATTTCAAACCACAATTGTTAGAATCTATACCTGGACTTATTACAATATAATCAAATTTAGAATTTAATATTTGAATTTTTTTTATAGAATTTTTTTTGAATTTTTTAAGTTGAATATTATTGTCGTCATAAACTCTTACGTTGTTTTTTTTCTTTAAAAAATTGAAACTTGATTTTCCTGAAAGACCAAGGCCATATATTAATATTTTTTTATTAAAAAATACTTTTTTTAGTTCATGCATTATCTAAATTTCAGGGTTGCAAGACCTATCATCGCTAAAATAATTGCTACAATCCAAAATCTTATTACTACAGTGGACTCAGGCCAGCCTTTTTTTTCATAATGATGATGTATAGGTGCCATTTTGAAAATTCTTTTTCCAGTCAATTTAAATGAAATTACTTGTACAATTACTGATATTGCCTCCAAAACAAATAAACCACCTGTAATTGCTAAAACTATCTCATGTTTAGTTATTATTCCAACTCCACCTAAGGATCCTCCTAACGCGAGTGATCCAGTATCACCCATAAAAATTTTTGCTGGAGGTGCGTTAAACCATAAAAAACCTAAACAAGAACCAATTACTGCACCTAAAAATACAGCAACTTCACCTAATCCAGCTATATAAGGTATTTGTAAATACTCAGAAAAAACAATATTTCCTGTGACATAACTTATAAATGCAAAACAGGCAGCAACTAAAATAACTGGAACGGTTGCTAGTCCATCTAGACCGTCTGTCAAATTCACAGCGTTTGATGAACCAACTATAACGAAAACTGCAAATGGAATAAAAAACCATCCCAAATTTACAACCAGGTTTTTAAAAAAGGGAAAATAAAGATTTTCTAAATCGGCGTTATCAGAATAAATGCTTAATATAATTATTCCAAAAGTTGCCGCTATTATTTGTGATATGATTTTAAATTTGAATGATATACCAGAGGAATTTTTGAATTTTATTTTTTTATAATCATCATAAGCTCCCAAAATACCAAAACTAGCCACTATATAAATCAAAAACCATACGTATAGGTTATTTAAATCACCCCAAAGAAATATTCCAAAAAATAATCCAATTAATATTAAAACACCTCCCATTGTTGGAGTGCCAATTTTTTTTACTATATGTTCATCTGGACCATCATCCCTAATAGGGTTCAAAATTTGCTTTGCTGAAAAGAGATTTATGAAAGGATTTCCAATTAAAAAAACTACCAACAAAGAAGTGAAAACAGCTAATCCAGTTCTAACTGTTAAATATTTAAATACATTAAGAAATGAATAAGTATCTATTAAATTTAATATTAGACTATAAAGCATTAGATTTATTGCCCTTTAGTTTTAAGATAAATTTATTTAACCCAGTCGAATTTGATCCTTTAACCATTAAATAGTCATTATTATTTAATTCTTTAATAATCAAATCATTAATTTGATTTAGTTTAGTCAAATATTTCCCTTTTTTTATATTTTTGACTTTTTTAAATGTTTCTTTAACGAATCTACCAAAAATATGAAACTTATCTATCGATGAATTATTTATGTTTTTACTTAAACTTATATGTAGCTTTTTTGATAACCTTCCTAGTTCAAGCATATCGCCCATTAAAAGGTGCTTCTTATTATTTTTTGTCTTAATCAAATTATAATTTTTTATAGCTGATTCCATTGATAAGGGGTTCGAATTGTAGCTTTCATCCACTAAATTAAATTGTTTGTTTTTAAAATAAATTTTAGAGATATCTCCTCTTCCATCAGGATTTTTAAATTTTATGAAAGAATTTTTAGATAAATTTTTTAATTCACCTATCGAATAGATAATACCGATACATGCCAGAACATTATATAAATTATTTTGGTTGAGATTTTTTATATGAAATAATTTTTTTTGGTTAAATATTTTTATAGTAATTTTGAAAAATTTATTTTTCTTTTTTGTTAAAATTAAAGATATATTTGCTTTTTTCTTTATTCCAAAAGAAAAAACTCTTAAACCTCTTTTAATTGCATTTTTATAGTGAAAATTAAAAAATCTGTCATCTTTATTTAGAATAATTATACCGCCTTTTTGAATGTTATTAATTAACTCACCTTTTGCTTCTGCAATTTCATTTATATTTTTAAAATTTTTAGCATGTGCATAAGAAATATTTGTTATTACACCGATATTTGGATTTAAAATTTTACTTAAATAATCTATCTCACCTTTTTTATCCATTCCAATCTCAAAAACTCCATTTTTATTTTTAGTATTGAGATTAAATAAGCTTAATGGAACGCCGTATTTATTATTATAAGACCCAATTGAAAAAGTTGTTTTGCTAAAATTGTTCAAAACTTCTCCTGCCATTTGTTTTAAAGATGTTTTTCCACAGCTTCCCGTGATTGCAATAACTTTTCCTTTAAAACTCTGTCTTATTTTTTTTGATAAATCTGTTAAACATTCAAGGGTATTAGAAACTTTTATTTGATTAGATCTATTAAGTGTTTTTTGATATCTATTTACAACCGCAAAAAGAGCACCATTATCAAATGCATTTTTTACAAATGAATTTCCATCCCTCTTTTTTCCTTTAATAGCAAAAAAAATATCATTTTTTTTTAAGGTTTTAGAGTTAATTGAGGCTTTTTGGATTTTTTTTTTCTTTGTAATATTTTTATTAAAATATTCATTAAAAATATTAACTTTTATATTGTTGGAAAGTTGTTTATTTTTAATTGCTATTGATTTTTTTATAACCTCTTTATCAGACAAGAAAATTTTTTTTTTTCCAAAATCTTGAATTTTTTCATGCCCTTTACCCGCTACAACTAATACTTCGTCTGATTTTAGATTTTGAATTGCTTTTAAAATTGCTATTCTTCTATCTGATATCTCCAATACTTTAGATTTCAAAATATTTTTTTTTATTTCTTTTCTTATTTCTTTTGGGTTTTCAAATCTTGGGTTATCATCTGTAATATATATCTGTGAACAGTAAGAATTTGCTATAGCCCCCATTTTTGATCTTTTGTATTTATCCCTATCACCTCCACAGCCAAATACGATATTAATTTTTTTGGATGGGAATTGACTTTTTAAATCATTTAAACAGATTTTTAAAGCGTCTGGGGTATGGGCATAGTCTAAAATTACAATAGCATTATTTTTTAAATTTCCAATTTTCTCAAACCTGCCATCAATTGGTTTTAACTTACTAATATTTTTAATAATTTTTCCAAAATTTAATTTTGAACTTTCAGCTGCCAAGATTGACATAAAAATATTTTTAATCTGTGTTTTACCAATTAGATTAATATGAAAAATGTAAATTTTATTTTTATATTTAATTTGAATTTTTTGCTTTTCTCCTTCATAGGTGTGATTGATCAACTGAATATCACTTTTTTCATCAAGAATAGTTTTTAAACGTAATTTTCTCTTTTTTGAAATTTTTAATAATTTTTTAAACTCTTTTATTGATCTATCTGTGATTAATAGTGAATTTTTTTTTAGAAGAGAGTTAAAAAGGTATAGTTTGGAGCTGAGGTAATTTTTTAAATTTTTATGATAATCTAAATGATCATGAGAAAAATTGGTAAAAATTGCAGAAGTTATATTTAAACCATCGAGTCTATTTTGTTTTAAACCATGACTTGAAGCCTCTAATATTACATTTTCGATTTTTTTTTTTTTTAAAATACTTAGGTACTTCGAAAGATTTAAAGAATCTAATGTAGTATTATTTAACGGAATTAATTTATTATTAAATTTAATTCCAAGAGTTCCTATTGAACCTACGCTAACATTATTAATTTTTAAAATTTGATAATAAAAATCTGATACTGAAGATTTTCCATTTGTTCCTGTAACCGCAATTATATTATTGGGTATTTTATTATAAAATTTATAAGATGTTGAAGCTAGAATTTTTCTGATATTTTTGTAACTTAAAAATAAAACTTCTCCTTTAAAACCTTCAAAAGGCTTTTGATGAATAATTGTTCTTGCGCCGTTTTTAATAGCTTCATCTATATATTTATGTCCATCTTGCAAATTTCCTTTTATCGCAAAAAAAATGAAATTTTTTTTGCATGAATTACTATTAAAGCTTAAACCTGAAAAAAAATGATTTCTTATTTTTTTATTTTTTGTTTTAAATAACTTTCCAATCAACATGTCGCTAATTAAATTCCATGTACTTTGTGGCTAAAATTGGTCCTATTTTTTCTAAAATTTTGCCGGTAATTTCAACAGATGTCCATCCAGCTGTATTTCTTGGCGTACCTTTTAATTTAAATCCAGATCCATCTTTGTATTCGTAAATATAATCTTTGTTAATTTTTGGTTCATCAAGCATTACAACAATAACAAACTTTGGTTTAGAGATTGGAAATACTCCGACAAACGTATTTATCTTCTCTTTAATATAAACACCATCAACCGATTTTTGAGCTGTTCCTGTTTTTCCTCCAATTTCATAACCAAGAATATTAGCTTGATTTGCAGTGCCAATTTTTGTATTTACAATTTTTCTTAGTGCTGAATTAATATCTTTTGATATTTTCTCATTTATTATTTTCTCTCTTTTAAAATTTTGATCTAAATTTTTTACAAGTGTAGGCTCAATGTTATATCCACCATTACTAATTATTGAATAACCCTTTGCTAATTGTAAAACAGTAGTGGTAATACCATGACCAAAAGAGGCTGTAGCAAGTTTACATTTACCCCAACGAACAGGCAAAGGAGTTCCAGTTTCATCTAGCTCAAATTTCATTTTATCCAAAACACCAATTTTGCTCAAAAACTCTGAATATCTATCAATACCAATTTTCTGGGCTATTCTCACAGATCCAATATTTCCAGATCTTATTAACACTTCCTCAGCGGTCAAAGTATCTGGTATCTCTTCATCATACTCTCTGATAGGTCTGCCACTACAATAAATTGTTTTAGGTAGTTTTTTTAATTCTGTGTCTAATTCTATCTCACGATATTCTAAACCACCCGCTAAAGTAAATGTTTTAAATACAGAGCCAAATTCATATACAGCTTTAGTTGCTCTATTAATAAATTTTATATCTTTTAGATTTTCCCTTTTATTTAGATTAAAATCTGGGGTAGATACCATTGATATAATTTCACCATTATTAACGTCCATTAAAATTGCAGTGCTTCCTTTAGTTTGAAATATATTATTTGCTTTTAACAGTTCTTCTCGAATTAGATATTGTATATTTATATCAAGCGTTAAAGAAATAGGACTCTTTTTAGTAACAAGTCTCTCATTTAAAGATTTTTCCAAACCAGAAATTCCATTATTATCATCATCGATTTGACCAATTACGTGGCTTGCAAGACTTGGATAAGGGTAAATTCTTGAAATTTTGGACTCATATCTTATTGCTTTTTCTCCAAGTAATTTTACTTTATCAAAATTTTCAGAAGAAATTTTTTTCTCTAAATAAAAAAAATTTTTTTCATTTAGTTGATTTTCAATAATACTATAATTTTTTTTAGGAAAAATAATCTTAAGTTTTAATAGAAATTTTTTTATATCTTTTACTTTTTTTGGATCAATTCCTACATTTATGGTTTTAACTGTCCTAGCGATCAAGTTTCCGTTTCTATCTATCAAATCAGCTCTAAAGTCCTTTTTTTCTATTGTATTTATTGTATTATTGTTAACAGAAACTGAACCGTAGTAAAAAATTTTAATTGAAAAAATTATAGAAATCAGGATAAAAAAGAAAAAAATGAACGCGGTTCTGTTAAATGAAAATTTTAAATTAGATATATTTTTTTTAAAATTAAATTCACTTTTATATTCATTTATAGATAGTTTTTTTTCTGTATTATTCATTTTCCAAAAATTTTTTAATATTGATTTTGTCGTCAAAAAAATAGATTTTATACAAAAATATAATATCTACAGGTTTATATTTTTTCGCTTCTAGGTCTCCTAGATAACCAAAGAGTTTTTTCGGGGATGTCAGATAATTATTTTCTAAAAAAGCTAGATTATATGCTTCATCCAACAAAACAATTGCCTCCTTTTTTTTATAAATTTTATTCTCTAAATTCTTTGATGAATTTTTGATGTAAGTTGTAAATGATATTAAGGATACGATTAAAATTATTAATATATACTTTTTCATAATTTTACTGAAAAATTTTCTATATCCATTAAATATTTAAATGTTTTTAAAATCTCTTCTTCAAAATCTTTGTTTTCTGAAATTTTAAAAGCGTACCTTAACTTTGCTGATCTAGACGGTTTATTTATTTTAATTTCCTTTTCTGATGGGAGAATAGGTTTTTTTTCTTTTAATTTTAAAATATTTTTTTTTTTTTCATTTTCAGGCAAATATCTTGAAACTTTGTTATTTTCAGAAAGTAATTTAAAAAAAGTCTTTATAATTTTATCCTCTAGTGAATGAAAAGATACTAAAATTAAAATTCCATTTTTTTCTAAAATCTTTACTGAGCTAATTAATCCTTTAATTAATTCAGATATTTCCTTATTAACAAATATTCTTAAAGCTTGAAAAATTTTTGTTGAATTGTGAATTTTTTTATTATTATTTCTTTTGCATATATTAATTATTTGGACTAATTTTTGTGTGTCTATTTTATTTTTTTTTCTTTCTAAAACTATTTTTCTAGCTATTTTTTTTCCATCTTTTTCATCGCCAAAAATTTTGAATATAAGCTCAAGCTCTTTTTGATTTAAATTATTTACAACATCGCTAGCAGAATAATTATTTAGCCCCATTCTCATATCTAGTGGACCTGTACTATTAAAAGACAACCCTCTTGTTAAGTCCTTAATCTGAATATATGAAAAACCCAAATCAAATATAATTGCTTTTACTCTCTCGTTCCTAATATTTAGTTTATTTAAATCCCCAAAATTTAAATTTTCAAAAAAAAATCGATTTTGATTTTTATCTTTTAGTTCATTAGCATATTTTTCAGAATGAATATCTCTATCTAAAGCAAAAATTTTTGTTTTTGGAAATTTTAAAATTGCTTTTGAATAACCTCCTTGACCAAAAGTACAGTCAATAAATGTGCCACCATTTTGAGGGGAAATAATGCTTAGAATTTCATCTAGCAATACCGGATAATGTTTATCATTATTCGATATAATGGTGGCATTCATCTATTTTTTTGAAGACCATTAATTTTTTTGTCTTCTTAAAAATGCCGGAATTTCGAAATCATCTTCATCAAAATTATTATCAGCGTCTTCCTGGTTATTATCATCTGATCCATGATTAGCTTCAGATCCATCAAATAAATTTGGCTCATCATCAGCAAGTCCGAAATTTTCTAATCCGTTAGACTCGGAACCTTGATCTTTTGCTTCCTCAGTCAAAACTAGACTTTCCTCGCTATGATTCATCGAATTTTCTACAGCCCCTAAATCACTATTAATATTAATATTCTGATCAAGAATACTTTCATTGTCTATTTTTGGCTCATTAGAGCTTGGTAATGCCTCATCAACTTTTAACGCATTAGCACCACTCGTTGGTGTTGGTGCATTTGAATAATTAAAAGATTGTGAATTATGTAAGGTTGAGAAATCTGAATAACCTGGATTGCGATTTTGAATTCTATGAACCATATTTATTACAGATTTAGACTCGGGCTGTTGTCCATCAAGAGCTGTTGCAACAATTGAAACTCTTACTTTGCCTTCTAGAGAATTGTCTGTTACTGATCCAATTATAATTTCTGCAGCATGATCTACCTCATTTCTTATTTTATTAACAATTTCATCTGTTTCAAATAGAGTTAGATCTTCTCCTCCTGTTATGTTTATTAGCAAACCTCTCGCTCCTCTTAATGAATAATCATCAATTAACGGATTATTTAAAGCCATCTCTGTAGCTTTTAATGCCCTACCTTCACCTTCGGCTTCACCTGTTCCCATCATGGCTTTACCCATACGGCTCATTACTGTTTCAACATCTGCAAAATCTAAATTAATTAATCCTTGTTTAACCATTAAATCAGTTACACTTTGAACACCATGTCTAAGTACTCCATTTGAAAGTTTGAAAGACTCTTTTAATGTTGTTTTTTCATTTGCAACTTTGAAAAGGTTTTGGTTTGGAATGACAATAATTGTATCTACATGTTTTCTTAGCTCTTCCAAGCCTTGTTGGCCTCTTCTCATTCTAGATGGAGCTTCATATAAAAAAGGAAGTGTGACTACTCCAACTGTTAAAATATTCAATTCTTTAGATGCTCTCGCAATCACATGAGCTGCACCAGTTCCAGTTCCACCACCCATTCCTGCAGTAATAAAAACCATGTTCGCGCCTTTCAATAAATCCATTATTTCATTTAACGACTCATCTGCAGCTGCCTGGCCGATCTCAACTTTAGCGCCTGCTCCAAGACCTTTTGTTAAATTAAGACCTAATTGTACTTTTTGCTTGGCTTTGCTTGCTTTTAAATCTTGTGCGTCTGTGTTTACAGCAACAAATTCTACACCTTCTACTCCAGATTCTATCATTTCATTGATAGCGTTTCCACCTGCTCCCCCAACTCCTAAAACTAAAATCCTTGGTTTTAATTCTTTTATATCTGGTGCTCTAAAATTTATTGTCATTAATCCCCTCTTTGTTTTTTATTGAGTTATAGTTTTTTTCAAGTTTATCGAAAGTATCGGTCCAAAATTCATATGCCCAAGTACCCTTGATAGTTTTTTTTCCATTGCGGTTAAACAATTGTTTTGTAGATTTTCTATCTTCTGCATTAAAATAATTTGTTCCATCTTTCTCATTATTTTTTCACCCATCTCTTTCCATTTAAGGCTTGCTCTATTTATATTGGATTTTTTTCTTGCTTGTACCTTAAATTTTTCAAATGCTGTTGGCTCCCAAATTTGGAAAGTCTTTCCTTGACCAACAAATAACATGTTATTTTTAATTTTAGCATGTTTTAATAGTTTTGGTGTTAAAGAAATTCTTCCTTCACTATCAAACTGTAAATTAATACTTTCAGATAAAATTGATGTTGCAAAATAATCTTTTTTTTCCTCAAAAGGATTTAGTGCATCGATTGTATTTGAAATTTTTTCTATTCTATCTTGTGGCCAAGACTCTATAGATTGATTATTAAATGAAGGAAAACAAATTATTCCATTGTACCCAAGATTTGATAAATATGATCTAAAAGGCGCTGGCACTGACACCCTCCCCTTTTTGTCTATATTGTTTTTGTAGGTCGATAAAAACATAAAACATATTATCCCTTATAATCCCATATTTGGGAATATATGGGAATATATGGGTTTTCAACCTACACGTCAATATAATAATTTTTAAACCAACCAACTTTTGGACTAGTTTAAATCTTATTTTTTAATGATTAAATTTTAATTTTGCTAGATAAACTATAAGCCGGGTTCTGTCTTTTAAACTTATCATTTATCTAGGCTTAAAATCACTTTTAAGCTCAAGCGACCAACCCTGATGACTAGCCAAAGACTGCTTTTAGTTATTAAACAATGTCATCTCTATTTGGTCTTGCTCCCAGTGGGGTTTTCCATGCACTGACTGTTACCAGTTCAGCCGGTGTGCTCTTACCACACCTTTTCACCCTTGCCTCGTTAAGGCGGTTTGTTTTCTGTGGCACTATCCCTGAGGTTACCCTCGCCAGGAATTACCTGGCACTGTGTCTTTGCAGAGTCCGGACTTTCCTCTTTAATATAAACTAAAGCGATAAGTCATTTATCTAGCAATTCATAAATACAAAAAATTTATCATATTTTCAAGAAAAATTTACACTTTAATTAAGCTATCACTAATTTTTAAGCACTCTTTATCAATTTTACCATTAACTAACTCTGGTCTAAACCTCATCTGAAATGCCCTTGTCATATAAAAAGTTTTACATCTTGGATAGCCAATTTTGGAAATATTTTTTAAAAATAAAAACTTCTCAAATTTATTACATTTTGCTTTTCTAAGTTTTTTTAAAATTTTATCATTTACTTTATGCCATAAAGATAGATTTTTCTTTGATAGTTTTTTCCAAGGAAATTTTTCTCCAGGATCTTTTTTTCTATCTGGAGCTATGTCAGAATGCCCAAGTATATTTTTAGTACTAATTTTATAATTTTTTTTCAAATAAAACAAAAGACTGGTTAATGCATTTATTTGTTTTTTTTTATATTTTATATAAGCATGATTATGCCCTGGATTAGATATCTCTATACCAATCGAGTGATTATTTATTAATTTTTTTTTGCGCCACATTGATTTTCCAGCATGCCAAGCGATATATTTATCTGGAACTAATTGAAGTATTTTTCCGTCATATTTTATGAAATAATGACTACTAACCTCAGATTGAATATTAATCAATCTATTGATTGCTTCATTTTCTTTTTTCATTCCTGTGTAATGGATAATCAAAAATTTGATACTTTTTTTATTTCTTTTAAATTTATTGAAATTTGGAGAGTATTTATAGGTAATTTTGGGTTGCATTTTTACCTTTTTTTAAGTTTGTATTATATATATAACATTCATAAAAAAAATAATAATAATATGAAAAAGTTTATATTAACTTTTATAGTTTACATATTCAGCATCAACCTAGCTTTTTCGGGAGCTGATGGAGTAAATAATCTTTCTAAAAAAAAAGGCGAGGTAAAAGATTGTTTTGAAAGAGTTAATAGAGCTACATTTGCTTTTAACCAAGGTTTAGATAATGCAATTTTTGAACCTTTGGCAAAAGGGTATAGAAAATTACCAAATCCAATAAGAAAAGGGACTAGCAACGTTTTGAGTAACTTATCAAATTTAATTACTATACCTAATAATGTGCTTCAAGGTGATTTTAAAACTGCAGGAATTAATACCGCTAGACTTGCGGTTAATACCACAGTTGGAATTTTTGGAATTTTTGATGCAGCATCACAGATGGGATTTATAAAAAGTTATAAAAAGGAGGACTACGGCCAAACTTTAGGGTCGTGGGGCGTAGGTGAAGGATGTTATTTAGTATTACCAATTTTAGGTCCATCAACAGTTAGGGATCTATCTGGAAGTATTATTAATGTTATTGGAGGAGATCCTTGGTATAACGTAACAGTTAGAAATGATACCCAATACTTCAAAGACTCTGACTACTTTATTTCTAGAGGAGGCGATGGAGTAGATTTTAGATCGAAAAATATTGATTCATTCGAAAATCTTGAAAAAAATTCAATGGACTTTTATGCATCTGTAAGGAGTTTATATATTCAGGATAGAAGAAAAAAAATATTAAATTCAGATAACATTACTGAAACACAAGATGATAGTGATTGGGATGAACTTCAGTCTAACTGACCATTTTTCAAATGTTGAAAGATAAAATTAAATTTCTCATAATTTTAATATCTTTTTTTATAATACCCAAAAACTCTTTTTCAATTGAACCAAATATTTTTGTTCAGTCTACTGTAAACAGAGCATCTCAAATATTAAGCGATGATATTTCAAAAAGTGAAAAAATTGAAAAATTAAAACAAGTCGCCAATGATACCGTTGATATAAAAGGAATAGGCTTTTATACTCTAGGAAAATACAGAAAAGAACTGAGTGATATTCAAAAAGAAAAATATAACGAATTATTTAAAACCTACTTTCTAAAAAGTTTTTCAAGCAGACTTGCTGAATATACTAATCCTAAAATAGATGTTCAATCTCAAGAAAAATTAAGTGAAAATTATACCATTGTATCAAGTATTTTAGTTGCTACTGAAACTAGGCCAGAGGTAAAAATTCAATGGAGAATTTATACAAAAAATCCAGATAAGCCTATGATTAGAGATTTAATAATTGAGGGCCTAAGTTTAGCTAGAACTCAGAAAGAGGAATTTGGTTCAATAATTCAGAGTAACGATGGAAATATAGATTCATTATTTTCAAGTTTAAAAAAATTTATCGACAATTAGCTGTTAATTATTTGCAATGACAATAAAAAGTAGGTTTCTTTACTTAATTATTTTATTTTGTCTAGTATTCCAAATTTCGAAATTTTATAGTTTTTATACTGAGTACTCTGCATGGCAGTACGTTGACTGGCTAATTAATTATCAAGGTGGTTTTGTAAGAAGAGGTTTAATAGGTGAATTTTTATTCCAAATTCACAATATTATTAATTTTGATCTTGATATATTAATTTTTTCTTTTGTATCTTTTTTATATTTGATAGTTTCTTTTTTTTTAATTAAGACAATTAAATATTTAGAAAATTCCCAATTAAATACATTGATTTTCCTGTCACCTGGTTTTTTTTTATATCCGATAATGAATTCAGAAGTAATTGGACGAAAAGATATACTTTTTTTGCTAGTTATTGCTTTTTTTGTTTTTTTCCAAAAAAGATTAAATAACAGAAATTTATTTATTGTTCTGATTTTATTAGTTTTTTTTCTATCTCTTTCACATTCAATTTTTTTATTTTATGCACCTTACTTATTTTTTTTGTTTTTTTTGATTAAATCAACTAGAAAAACAAAAGTTAGTTTTACTGAAATAATAATTTTTTTAATCTTTTTATTCATTATTTTTTTTCTTATTTACTTTAATCAAGGTAATGAATTTATAGTTTCGAAAATATGCAACTCGGTTCAAGATTTTGTAACTTCGGATTGTGAGACCCGTGGACAGATGTTTTGGCTTGGAAATGATGCAAAATCACACATATCTGTTCAAGAGGTAAGTTATCGTAATTTTTTAATTTATCTGTTTTCTATAATTCTAGTTTATTTTTTTATTTTTATTAAATTTTATAATTCAAAATTTAAAATTAAGTACCTTAATATTCATAAATTCAATCCAGTATTTATATTGTTAATTTTATTTGTATTTACTTTACCTGTTTACTATCTTGGATCTGACTGGGGAAGATATATATCTTTATCTTTCTATGGATCATTCTTTATTTTTATTTTTTGTATGAAAGAGAAACTTTTTTTAAAAGATTATGAAATAAGATTTAATAAAATTTTTTTTATATTGCTAATTATTATTTATAGTTTTTCTTGGACATTTCCTTTCTATCATGCTGAACAAATTAAATTTACGTTTAAAAAACCTATTTTGAAAATCGTTGAAATTTTTTAATGGTGGGCCCGCCAGGACTCGAACCTGGGACCAATACATTATGAGTGTACTGCTCTAACCAACTGAGCTACAGGCCCAAATTGAATGAATGAATACAATATTTATACTAACTAATCAATAAATGTAAATTTATCTAAATTTAAAAAAATATTGATTTATTCTAGTTATAGTAGATAGTAGAAATTCAATACTAAAGTACTTATGGAAACAATATCAATAAATGATCTAAAAAATTTTGAAATTGATATCTCTTTAACAAATTTAGTAATTTCGCTTCTCACAAGTATTGTATGTGCTTATGTAATCAAAATTATTTATCTTAAATATGCAAAAACTTTAAATAATAAAGAAAATTTTTCTGATGTTTTCATTTTGCTATCAATTACTACTACAATAGTAATTACTGTGGTAAAATTTTCCTTAGCTCTTTCCCTTGGATTAGTTGGGGCTTTATCAATTGTTAGATTTAGAGCAGCAATAAAAGAACCTGAGGAATTAGTATATTTATTTATGATTATTGGAATTGGTTTAGCCTCTGGTTCAGCCCAATTTGAAGTGGCTTTTATATTAACTGGCGCCGCTTTTGTAATAATTTTTATAAGTGATAAATTTAGTAAAAAAAAAATTACTTTCAATTCTGAGATACTCAATATTGACATTAGTAAAAATGATTATGATGCTTTTAGTGAAAAATTAAAAAATGTTTCAGCTAAAAATAAAATAGAAATTGAACTTAAATCCTTAAATAAACAGGACGAAAAATTTCATATTGTATACATTGTTAAAAATTTATACGAAACTGATAAAGCTGAAATATTAATAAATGAATTAAAAAAAATTGATAATTTAAATTTTGCACTTTCAAAAGATATTCATTTACCACTTTAAATGCATATGAATTTTAAAAGCGTCTATATATTCACAAAAAATATTTTATCATTAATTGGTGGTTTATTTATTTTATTTGTTATTTTGCTTTTATTTTTTGGGGAGTCATCTAAACAAAGGCGAGATACTATATTTAACACTATCGACTCTTTTATTGGGTTGGGACCTAAATATGATGGTTTTATAGCTAATACACCAAAAAAATATTTTAAAGTTTTTTACTTAAATATAAAAAATAAATTTACAAAATTTGATTATCCTTCTGTATATCTTGAAATTAATTTAAGAAATCTTAAAAAACTTGATTTTGATAGAAAAAAAAAATTTACAGATGATAATTTTGATCCAGATTATGTGAATGCTGTATTAAAAATTTCTGATCCAGAAAAACCAGAGGAATATAAAAATATAAAAGTAAAATTAAAACCGAAAGGTGACAGGGAATTGCATTTTATGAACCTTGATTCTATGTCTTACAAAGTTGATGTAAGAGGAAATAAAAAATTTGTTTTTGGAATGGAGGAAATGTCTATTCAGAAACCTATAGTAAGAAATTATAGTTGGGAGATACTTTTTCATGATTTGTTAAAAGAAGAAGGAATTATTGGCTTGGATATTGTGCCAATAAAATTTTTTAGAAATGGTGAATACCTGGGAATTTTTGTAATTGAGGAAAGCTTTAGTAAAGAACTTTTAGAGAAGCAAAACAGAAAGTCAGGACCAATTATCACTATTAATAATAATATTAATCATATTTTCCCTAATCTCGATTTCAAATTTTATTCTGAAAATTATTGGCTTAATAAAAAAAAAGATTTTTTTTATAAATCAAAAAACAATCTTGAAAATTTAAAAATCAATTTTGATAAAGAAAATTTTAATTTGTCTGATTATTTTGATATAGAAAAGTGGGCTAAATATTTTGCAATAATCGATCTTTTAAAAATGTACCATGGTGCATCGATAAAATCTGTAAAGCTATTTTATAATCCAACAACAGGTTTGATTGAACCCATTGGGTATGATGGTCATTTTGGCTCAGGTTATGATAATTTTGCATTTTTAGATTTGATCTATGATCCTGATTTTTATTGTGGATGGATTTGTACATCTGATAAAAATTGGCTAAATTTATTTTTTGACGTAAAAAATACTAAATTTATTAAAATCTACCTTCAAAATTTAAAAAAATTCACTTCAGAGGAATATAAAAACAAAATTGAAAAACACTTACAAACAAAAATTAATAATATAAATAATTTCTTCTATTCTGAGTATCACAGCTCTGATAGAGTTTGGTATAAAGGTCCATTACCTTACTATTTTGATATAAACGTGATTTTTAATAGACAAGACGCTTTAATTAATAAAATTGAATTTATTGAAAATTATTTGGAAAGTATAAATAAAAAAGATTTTGCTAAAGAAAATCAAAATATTATTATATTTGACGAATATAAATCTAACGAAGAAATTCAAGATCAATTAAGTAATGAAAAAATATATTTATCTAAAGGTTTTTGGATACTTGAAAATTTAAAACTTGTTGATAAAGAAATTTTTTTAGAAGACGGCACAATAGTAATCCTTAAAGGAGAAAACTCTTTTGTAGGAAAAAATAAAGTTTTTAAATTAACTGGATCTGGAATGTTGACTCAATTAGACGGAAAAATTAATATTTCAAATGTAAAATTTAGCAAAATCAAAAATATTCAAATAGATGGTTTAAATTGGTCAGGTGCATTAAATTTGATCAATGCAAAAGTATCAATAGATAATACAGAAATTTTTGATAATTTTGGGGAGGATGCAATAAATATTGTGGGAAGTAATTCTTATATAAATAATTTAGTTGTTCATAATGCTTATAGTGATTCAATTGATATTGATTTTGGTGAACTTGAGTTTGGTAAAATAGTATGCAGAACCTCTGGAAATGATTGTTTAGATACCTCTGGAGCCTCTGTGTCCGGAGATTTTTTATTTGGTGAAAATATAGAAGATAAACTTGGAAGCTTCGGAGAAAACTCAAAAATTGTAATAAAAAAAGTTGAGGGAAAAAATGTGAATTTAGGTGTCGTTGCAAAAGATGGTTCGAAATCTATAATTGAAAATTTAGCCCTTGAAAACTCAGAAATACTTGCCGCATCATACAAAAAGAAATATTTTTTTGGAGAGTCTAATTTAAAAATTAGGAATATAGTTTTCAGCGAAAATTATGAAGAAGCAAGTGATAAAATTTTGTTATCTAAACCTAACAAAATTTTTATTAATAACATTCAATTTGAAAAATTTGTTAAAAATAAAAAAATTTTAGAAAAAATATATATTGGTGGTTAGTAATGGAAAAAGTTATTCAAAGAATTTTTGATAAATTTGATAATTCACAAAGCCATAGAATAGAAAGAAAGATAAAAATTCCAAAATATCTATCAGAATTTTTAAAATTCGAATTTTTAAGAAATGGTTTTTTCAAACAATATGATGATAAAATTATAAATTCAATTTATTTTGACGATAAATATTCAACCTTTTTTAAATCAAATTTAGATGGTGATTTTTTAAGAATAAAACCTAGATTAAGATGGTATGGTAAAGATCTTCTAAACGTTAATCATGAGTTTAAAATAAAAAAGGGTTTCATAGGATTAAAAATTATTAACAATGAAATCTTAAAAAATATCTCGCAAACAGAAAAAATCATAGAAAAATGTAATGAATATCATAACAAAGCTTTTAAATTAAAACTAAATGTATCTAGTTCAATTAAGTACCAGAGATCTTATTTTATCCACCCATCAAGAATTAGATTAACTATCGACAGGAAGATTTTTTCAAAACAAGTTGGTGTTTCAAATTTTATTAATATGCCATTTGAGGTTATTGAGTTTAAATATAAGCCTGAATTAGATACTTTTTTTAGGAAAAATATATTCACAAAATTCAACAGGGTTTCTCTTAGAATGACCAAATGTTCGAAGTATTCTGAGTCAATGATGATTTAATCTACTTTTTTGTTCAAGTGGAAAATGTTTGTTTTTGGATTGCAAGCATACATCAATGATAAATTTATCCAAAATAAAGTAGAATTAAAATCACCAAAAAAAGAACCACTAGGTAATATTGGCAAAAAATTTATTATTAAATAAATTAAACAACCTAACTGAATATCATTTTTTGAAAAAATTATCGCATTTAAATATTTAAAAACTAGAAAGAACAATAAACTTAAAAATATTAACGATCCCAATAGACCATGCTCAGATAATATTTCAAAATAAAACTGGTGTGGATGAGTGCTAACAAAATAGTTTTCATTTACTTTCTCTGTAACATTTTTAGATGTTACTACTCTATAATTTTTATTTCCAACACCAAATATTGGATAATCCTTAAAGACTGCATATCCTGATTTATAAAGTTTCAAATATAAATTACCTTCAATATATTTTTCTCTTTTATCTTTATCAATGATTTGAGAAAATAATTGATTTCCATATCTTACTTTTAAATAATCAGAGTTAAAAATTATAACTAAAGAAAAAAACATTACAGAAAGTACAGAAACAATCTTATTTCTCAAACTTATTTTCTGATTTAATAAAAAAAATAATAAAATTCCAAATATAGCTTTAATCCCATTTGATCTCTCTCCAGTCAAAAGAATACAGCTTAATAGAAATATAATTGATAAAAAAAATATAATCTTTAATTTTAATTTTTGTTTAAATAATTTATGAGATAAATAACCTATTATAATAAATATAAAACCATTTAGGTATCCACCTACAATTGGTTCATCTTTAAAAAAACTTACCACTCTTTCTTTATAAATGTCACCATAACCAAGTAAATTTTTTCCAAAAATTATTTCAATATAAGAGTCTAACGCAACAGTAAATATTATGATTGTCCAGACTATTAAAATTTGGTTTATATTTTTATATTTGTAAAAATAAAAATTGATAAATAAAAAAAGTAATACAAACCTCACAAATCCAAAATTTCTGGGCATGCTTTTTTCAAAATCAACAGCCACTAAGGAATTAAATATTAGGTAAAAATAAATGCAAATTAATATTATAAAGGTTGGATTTTTATATAAATTATTATTATTTTTGTAAGGGGCATTTACTAAAAACAATAAACCTAGAAATAGAATATTAATTAAAGATATTGTTGGACCAATAATTATTGACAAAGGTATTATAGAAAATAAGAAAATATAAAATTTTTCTAGTCTAATAAAATTCATGATAATCAAATAAATTCCCTACAGACAATTCGTTTTGACTTATGTAAAGTGTTATTATCTTCTTTTATAATTTCAACAAATTTGAAAATATTTTTGAAAAATTGAGGTCTTATAGTGTCAAATATTATAGCCGTATTTTTATTTGAACTCTGACTTAAATAACCCCTATAAATCTCAAAATCATAGTGAAAATCAAGCGAATACAGAGAGGTTATTACATCAAATTTTCTTGGTGGTAATTTTTGTTTATCATAATCGATTATCTCGTATTTTTTTTGATCAATCTTATTTTTTTGTAAAAATTCCTCTAAAAGTTTAAAGTTATTATATGCCTCAGAATTTTTATTATCCCAACCATATCTAATTTTTTTTGATACGAAATTTCTTTCAATCATAGTAAAAGAAGACTCTTTAAAATTATTATTAATAATAACCTCTAATCCTCCCATGCCTGATCCTATGCTTAAAAATTTATTATTATCATTTAAAAACTCTTTTATTGTAAGAAATTCATTTTTCATAACGTTATAATAATTATATGAAATTACTTTTGGATTAATTAAATATTTTGAAAAAATTCTTGAGAAGAGATATCTGCCAAATAGCTTTCTGATTTTTTTTAATCTTGGAGAAGCTAATTCTATTCTTTGTAAAATAACAAGATGCGCAGCATCTCTACTTAAAACAAAAGATTGCATTAGCTTTATTAATAATTTTTAATATTAACTTTCTAGAAAACTTTTTAATTGTTTAGATCTACTTGGATGTTTTAGTTTTCTTAAAGCTTTTGCCTCAATTTGTCGAATTCTCTCTCTAGTGACTGAAAATTGTAATCCGACTTCCTCTAAAGTATGATCTGTATTCATTCCAACGCCAAATCTCATTCTTAAAACCCTTTCCTCTCTTGGAGTTAAAGTTGATAATATTTTTGTTGTGGCTTCACTTAAATTTGATTTGATGGCTTGTTCTAGAGGTGCTAATGCTTTTGTATCCTCTATAAAGTCACCTAGGCTACTATCTTCCTCATCTCCCACTGGTTTTTCTAAAGATACTGGTTCTTTCGAAATTTTTAAAACCTTTCTTACTTTCTCCAAAGGCATTCTTAATTTTTTAGCAAGCTCTTCTGGAGTTGCCTCTCTACCAAACTCACTTAAAATCAATCTTTGGGTTCTCACAATTTTATTAATTGTTTCAATCATATGCACCGGTATTCTAATTGTTCTTGCTTGATCAGCAATTGATCTGGTAATTGCTTGTCTGATCCACCAAGTTGCGTAAGTTGAGAATTTATATCCTCTTCTATATTCAAATTTATCTACAGCTTTCATCAAACCAATATTTCCCTCTTGTATCAAATCTAAAAATTGAAGACCTCTATTAGTATATTTTTTTGCTATAGAAATAACTAATCTTAAATTTGCTTCAACCATCTCTTTTTTTGCTATACGAGATTCTCTTTCTCCTTTTTGAATTCTACTAAGCATTTTTTTAAACTCAGTTACAGAAATTCCAAGTTTATTACTAATCTCAATTAATCTTTCTCTAATATTTTTAAATTCATCTTTATTTTTTTGAAAAAATTGTTTCCAAACAGAGTTTGTATCTAGGAATTTTTTTAAATTGGGATTTATTTCATTTCCAATGTAAAACTTTAAAAACTCATTTCTAGATATTTTTTGATCGAGAGCCAGTCTCAATAAATTACCCTCTAAAGAGATTATTTTTTTATTTTCGCCATAGTGTTTTTGAACTAATTCTTCTAGAACTGCGGGTGATAATTGTAATGATTTAATATTTTCTAAAATAAAACTGACTATTTTTTCGTAATTTTTTTCTTTTGATGAACTAAAACTTTTTCCATCTAGTATACTTTGTAATCGTTCTTTTTGATATTTAATTAACTTGTTATACTCTTTTGTGAGAGCATGAATCGTTTTTAATACTTTCGGTTTTATCTCATTTTCCATTGCAGCCAAAGTAGGATTAAACTCATCTTCATCCACATTTGACTCTTCATTATTTTGATTTTCATTATTTGACTCTTCATTATCAGAATTTTTTTGTTTGTTCGATTGGGAAGTATTTTCATCTTCCATGTAGTTTGTATCAATATCAATAATTTCTCTTACAAGAATTTGATCAGTCTGCAATTTTTCATTCCATTCGAAAAACTGTTGTGCTGTTATAGGACTTTGAGATAACGCATTAAGCATAACATCTTTTCCAGCTTCAATTCTTTTTGCAATAGCAATTTCACCTTCTCTGGAAAGAAGCTCCACTCCACCCATTTCTCTTAGATACATTCTTATTGGGTCATCACTTTTTTCTGAGGATTTACCCTCCTCTTTTGATTGGTTATCCCTTTTCTTAAGTACCTTAAAATCAGATTTTTTTTCAACTAAGGTAATTTTTTCATCAAGTATATGTATAAATGCTTGTGAAAGATTTTGATCTGATAGATTTCTTTTTCCTAAAGATTTGCTAAGTTCTTCATATGTGATGAAACCTCTATGGACACCACGGCCCATTAATCTAGCAAAAGATTTAGTAATAATTTTTTCCACAATTTTAAAGTTTGAAGGACTCTATATAATAGCAAATTTTAAAAAATCTATGTCTAAATTCTCTGTTTTAATTGGTATTTTGCAATTTTTTTAATTCAATTATCTTATTAAACGTATTTTCACTTAAATCTTGAGAAAATTTCGATTCTAAATCACTTATCTGAATATCTATAGATATATTATTGAGATCTTTTTTCATTTCCTCAAAAATTTCAATTAGCTTTGTTTCGTCTTTCTTAACATTTTCAGATATATGTTTTATTGATGCGAACTTGTTAATCTTATCAAGAAATCTATTATCAATATCCAAATTACTTTTATCAAGATCGCTTGATGAAGCTATAAATTCTTTTAAATAAGACAATACTTTATTCCCCTGATCAGAGATGAATATTAAGTTATCAAACAAATTTTCTCTCTTTTGAAAAAAATTCAAATTATTTATTATTAAATATAATAAAGAAAATTCTTGAATATCCGCTTTACTTAAAGATTTACTCTCGTTAATTATTTTTTTTGTTGTACTTAAAGAAGCGACATGCTTGATTGCATATTTTTTTCCTCTCGTTAAGTTTGGCGTAAGTTCATTAATTTTACCAATAAAATAATCTAATATATATTTTCTTATAAATTCATCTTTTATTTGTTTTGCTAATTCTCTTAGTCGTTTTTCAAATACAGCTAAAGATGACGGAGAATTGGTTGATTGCTTTTTAAAGTGTTCGAATAAAAAAATGTGAATAGGGACTTTTTTTTCTCTGTAATAGTTTAGAAATTCCTCTTTTCCTTTGTTATTAACAAAACTATCTGGATCCTCTCCACTAGGCAGAAAAAGAAATGATATTTGTTTCTCTGGTTTAAGTTCTTTAATAGAGTTTTCAGCAGCTCTTACTGCTGCTCTATATCCACTTTCATCAGAGTCAAAACAGATTACGATTTCATTAAAAAATTGATTTAAAATAGAAATTTGTCTATCAGTTAGAGCAGTACCTAGATTTGCAACACAATTCTCTATTTTATTTTTTGTCAAACCAATTACATCCATATATCCCTCTACTAAAAAAACCTGCTCGTTTGAATTTGAAAACTTTCTTGCCTTATCTAAATTATATAAATGATTACCTTTTTTAAAAAATTTCGTTTCAGGTGAGTTTACGTATTTTGCTAGATAGGTCTCCTTTTTAATGACTCTTCCGCCAGCAGCAATAAATTGTCCAGTTATAGATTTTATTGGAAAAATTAATCTTCCTCTAAATCTTTCAACATGCTCTTTATTTTTTTCATCAAAATAAAAAAGCCCACTATCCTTCAAGTCTTTTTCTTTAAATTTATTTAACAATTCTTGATAAAAATTTTTTTTATTCCTTACATAACCTAGGTCAAAATTTTTTACATCATTAGAGTTTAAATTTCTGTTTTTAAGGTAATCTCTTACTTCATTCAAATCTGGATTTTTAAGAAGTTCTTCATTATGATATTCAATATAATCTTTGTAAATTTGAGAATAATTTTTCCAATCATTTTCTCTTTCTTCGTCAGCTTTAGAAAATGTGTAAGGTTGCATGCCTGCATAGTTAGCTAAAGTTTTAACTGCCTCACCAAATTTTAAATTTTGTGTTTTCATCATAAAATCAAAAATATTTCCATGTTCACTTGTGCTAAAGCAGTGATAAAATCCTTTCTCATCATTTACGGTAAAAGATGGAGTTTTCTCATTTTTAAAAGGTGACAATCCAATAAATTCTTTACCTCTTTTTTTCAAACTAACTGACTTAGATACTACTGTCGAGACTTTCAGTCTTGTTTTAATTTCATCTAAATATTCTTTAGGATATTTCATTTCTTGTTTAAAATTTCTTTTATAATCTTGCCTGCTAAAGAAAAGTCTACACTGTCCGAATGATTTTTTTTTAGTTCGCCCATTACTTTTCCCATATCCTTTAAGGATGAGGCATTTATTTTATTAATAACTTCTTCACATAGTTTTTTTGTATCATCTTCACTCAACTGTTTTGGTAAATACTCTGACATTATATTTACTTCATTCTCCTCAATTTGAAGAAGGTCTTGTCTATTATTTTTTTTATAAATTTCGATTGATTCGGTTCGTTGCTTTATCATCTTTCTTAATAATTTTTTAATATCATCATCATCTGTATCTTTTTTGTTAGGTCCAGATCTGTTTTGAATATCGAGGTCTTTAAGACCAGATAATATTAACCTGTAAGTTGATATTTTATTTTTATCTTTAGATTTAAGAGCATTTTTATACTCGTCATCAATTTTTTCTCTAAGTGACATAAAAGTAATTTAACTTAAAGAATATTTGCTTAAAAGAAAAATTGTTTTTTTTTATAAATTTTGTATTAGATCTGTTGCGTTAGATAAGCTTTTATTGTATTAACCTTTAACTCATGAGTTGTAATTGATCAAAAAACGAAAAGTAAACTCAACAAATAAATCAAAATTTAACCCAGGCATTTTAGTTCTCGAGAATAGGTCCATTTTTAATGGAATTGGAATAGGTTATGAAGGCACAGCTACTGGTGAAGTGTGTTTTAATACCTCTATCACTGGATACCAGGAAATAATTTCTGACCCTTCATACGCAGGACAAATAATTAATTTTACTTTTCC
Organism: uncultured Pelagibacteraceae bacterium; assembly: GCA_902598425.1. GTDB lineage: Bacteria > Pseudomonadota > Alphaproteobacteria > Pelagibacterales > Pelagibacteraceae > Pelagibacter. The sequence continues at coordinate 45,441 of CACKBK010000003.1, forward strand.
ACACATTGGAAATGTTGGAACAAACAAACAAGATAACGAATCAGAAAAAGTCTGGACAAAAGGGGTGATTTTCAACTCAGAAATAACCGATCCATCAAATTATAGATCATTAATGGAATTAGATTTATGGCTTAAAAAAAATAAAATAGTTGGTTTGACTGGTTTAGATACTAGAGGTTTGACAAATTTTATTAGAGATAATGGGGCACCAAGAGGAACCATTTCAAACGATAGGAATGGGAACTTTGGAATTAAAAAATTAATTAAAAATACTTTAAAATGGCCAGGTCTTAATGGTTTGGATTTGGCAAAAACAGTTTCTACTAAAAATAAGTTCTCCTGGAAAGGTTTTAAGACATGGACTAAAGAAGATGGATATAAAAAAATTAAAAAGAAAAAACTTAAGATAGTTGCAATCGATTACGGAATAAAAACAAATATTTTAAGGTATTTTTCTAATTTTTATTGCGATGTAACAGTCGTGCCTTGCCAAATGAGCGCTGAAGATATTTTGGCCCTTAATCCAAGTGGAATTTTTTTATCAAATGGGCCGGGTGATCCTGCCGCAACTGGTACGTATGCTATAAAAATTATAAAAAATCTTATTAATAAAAATTTACCAGTTTTTGGAATTTGTTTGGGTCATCAGCTATTAGCTTTAGCGTTAGGTGGAAAAACAAAAAAAATGAAATTAGGACATAGAGGTGCAAATCATCCAGTTAAAAACCTGATCAATAATAAAGTTGAAATAACTAGTCAAAATCATGGATTTGAGGTTACGAAAAATAATTTACCAAAAAATATTGAGATAACTCATAAATCTCTGTTTGATAATAGTATAGAGGGCATAAAATTAAAAAATAAACCTGTCTTTTCTGTACAATATCATCCTGAGTCTAATCCTGGTCCACAAGATAGTCGCTACTTATTCAGTAATTTTATAAATGAAGTTAAAAAATATGCCAAAAAGAAAAGATATTAAAAAAATTTTAGTTATTGGAGCTGGACCGATCATTATTGGTCAAGCATGTGAATTTGATTATTCAGGATCACAAGCATGTAAAGCACTTAAGGATGAAGGTTACAAAGTTATTTTAGTCAATTCTAATCCTGCAACTATTATGACAGATCCTGGCGTTGCAGACAAAACATATATTGAGCCAATATCTGTAGAAGTGCTTGAAGAAATTATTAAAAAAGAAAAACCTCACGCTATTCTCCCAACGATGGGTGGCCAAACTGCCCTTAACTTAGCCTTAAAAGCAGAAAATTTAGGAATACTTAAAAAGTATAAAATAGAGCTTATTGGAGCAAATTCAAAAGCAATTGCTAACGCAGAGGATAGAAAAAAATTTAGAAAAAATATGTCTGACATTGGTATTGATTTACCTAAATCCGAGATACTTAATAATTTTAAACATGCATCAAAGTGTTTAAAAAAAATTGGTCTTCCTGCAATTATAAGACCTTCATTTACCTTAGGTGGTCTTGGTGGAGGTATTGCAAGGACTAAAAAAGAATTTTTTAAAATCGTTAAAGGTGGGCTGTATGAATCTCCACAAAATCAAGTTCTCGTAGAGGAATGCCTTGATGGGTGGAAAGAATTTGAAATGGAAGTTGTTAGAGATAAAAATGATAATTGCATAATAATTTGTTCAATCGAAAATATTGACCCAATGGGCACTCATACTGGGGACTCTGTAACAATAGCACCAGCATTAACATTAACTGATAAAGAATATCAAGTGATGAGAAATGCTTCTATTGCTTGTCTTAGAAAAATTGGAGTTGAAACAGGCGGTTCTAATGTTCAATTCGCTATAAATCCAAAAAATGGAAGAATGGTAATTATAGAGATGAATCCTCGTGTATCACGATCATCGGCTCTTGCTTCAAAAGCAACGGGTTTTCCAATTGCAAAAGTAGCTGCAAAATTAGCAATAGGTTATACATTAGATGAACTTCAAAACGAAATTACCAAAGTAACACCTGCCTCATTCGAGCCAACTATTGATTATGTGGTTACAAAAATTCCAAGATTTACGTTTGAAAAATTTCAAGATACTAAACCAATTTTAGGTACCTCAATGAGATCTGTAGGAGAGGCTATGGCAATTGGTAGAAATTTTAAAGAGTCTTTTCAAAAAGCTTTGGTTTCTCTTGAGACTGGTCTATCTGGTTTAGATAATTTATTTCATTATTCAAAAAAAGAAATTTTAAAACAATTAAAGATCAATGTACCTGATAAATTATTGTTGGTTGCAGAAGCATTTAGAAAAAAAATTTCGATAGAGAAAATTTACAAGTTATCAAAAATTGATCCTTGGTTTTTGGGTCAAATAAAAGAAATTGTTGAGGAAGAAAATAAAATTATCAAATTTGGTTTACCGAGAAACTTTGTGGAATTCAATCGAATAAAGTCTTTAGGATTTTCTGACAAAAGGTTAGGTAAGCTTACTGGGATACAGGAAAAAATTTTACAAAGAAAAAGAGCTGCGCTTAAAGTAATGCCAGTGTTTAAAAAGGTAGATACTTGTGCTGCTGAATTTAAGTCCTATACCCCTTACATGTATTCAACCTATCAGCGAAACTTTTCAATTAAAACAGAGTGTGAAGCAGACCCAAGCAGCAAAAGAAAGATTATAATACTTGGGGGTGGTCCAAATAGAATTGGGCAAGGTATTGAGTTTGACTATTGTTGTTGTCAGGCAAGCTTTGCTTTGAAAGAGGCAGGGTTTGAAACAATAATGATAAATTGTAACCCTGAAACAGTTTCGACAGACTACGACACTAGTGATAGACTTTATTTTGAACCTCTAATTGATGAATATGTACAAAATATAATTTTAAAGGAAAAATCTAAAGGAAATCTAGTTGGAATAATTGCTCAATTTGGTGGTCAAACACCAATTAAGCTTGCAAAGTTCTTGCACGAAAATAATTTACCTATTCTAGGTACACAATATTCATCCATAGATCTTGCGGAAGATAGAGATAGATTTAGAGACTTATTAATAAGACTCAATTTAAAGCAAGCCGAAAGTGGAATTGCAGATAAATATGATAAAGCAATACTAATAGCTAAAAAAATTGGATTACCAGTAGTTGTTCGTCCCTCGTATGTTTTGGGTGGTAGGGCGATGGAAATTGTTCATGATGAAAAACAATTAAAAGAATTTATTAATCAAGCTTTTAAGGCATCAGATAACAATCCAATTTTAATCGATAAATTTATAGATAACGCAATGGAAGTTGATGTCGATGCAATATGTGATGGAAAAGATGTTTATGTAGCAGGCATTATGCAACATATTGAAGAAGCAGGAATACATTCAGGTGACTCAGCTTGTTGTTTGCCTCCAGTATCAATCAAAGACAGTATTCTCAAGGAAATAAAAATTCAAACAAGAAAATTGGCTTTAGCCTTAAAAGTTAAGGGACTGCTAAATATTCAATTTGCGATTAAAAAGGACGAAGTTTATGTAATTGAAGTTAATCCTAGAGCAAGTAGAACTGTTCCTTTTGTATCAAAAGCTAATGGCGTACCACTAGCGAAAATTGCTTCAAGAATAATGGCAGGCGAAAAGCTTTCTCAGTATAAATTAAAATATAAAACAAATAAAAAATTTGCTGTTAAAGAAGCTGTTTTTCCTTTTAATAAATTTCCTGATAGTGATTTATTACTTGGTCCAGAAATGAAATCTACTGGAGAAGTTATGGGTTTTGATTACGATTTTGGGATGGCGGTCGCAAAAAGTCAAATTGCTGCCTCTAATTCTCTCCCAGTAAGTGGCATGGCATTTTTATCAGTCAAAGACTCTCATAAACAGGAGATAATAGGGGTTGCGCAAAGACTCAAAAAATTAGGTTTTGGTATTTCTGGAACAAAAGGCACTGCAAAAATTTTAAAAGATAATGGAATTAAGTGCAAAACTATTAACAAAGTAAGTAGTGGGCGACCACACATAGTAGATGTTTTAAATGCAAAAAAAATATCTTTGGTGATTAATACTGGGGGTGGAAATAGTGAACATAGAATTGACGACGCAAGGGCATTAAGAAGAGGAACATTGGCAAACAAAGTTCCTTACTGCACAAATATGTCGACAGCTTATTCATTTCTTGAAGCTATAAAATCACTTAAAACCAAAAAGTTAGAGGTTAAATCCTTACAGGACAACTAATCCACCTTCCAATCAGTTTCAAATGTTACATAGTTCACCTGTAAACATCTTCTTTCTTTTGATATTTCTTTTTTTTCCATACCATGCCAAGTGCCTGGGCCACTTGTGAAGAAGTATCCATAATTATCTTTATAGGGCATTGTTTTTACTTTTTTTAAATTATTATCATAAAAATCAGTGCCTAAATCCTCACTTTCATTTGTTTTATTTACAAATAATAAACAGGACATTAATTTTTCCTCAATATCGCAATGTGGTTTCAGCCAAAACCCTTTTCTATCACATATAACTTCTACCCTTATGTATGAATTAGACAGGTCTTTCCCCACGAGTTTTGAAACTTTTTCATAAGTATTTTTACTTTGCAATTCTTTAATTAGCTTCATTAAGTGTGGAAATTCTGTGGAATTTTCTTTGGTTACAAAACATCTAAACTTAAGTGCTTTCCCTCCATGAGAAAGTCCTTTTCTAAACTCTGGAGCACCTCCATCAATAGCTCTTGTACCATCATAATTTAGATCGTGGTCAATTGGATTTGCTATATCGGCATTAACTATTTCATTTATTTGTCCATCAGTTAGAGGTTTATCTAATTCCCAATGTAAAAATGGATGCTCAAATTTTTTTGAATTATTTTCAATAGATTTTAGAAATGACATTATATTTTTTTTTTAATTATATTAGCTACCCTATTAGTTTCATCAAGTTTTTCATAGTTCCATACTTCTAATTTATCTTCCAAATTTCTAATAATATTTAATTTAGTAAACAACTCCCTAAATTGTCTAAACCTATAGTCATCTTTTTTTGACTGAATTTGAGCTACATATATTGGTTTACCCGTTAAAGCAGCTTCAGAAATCATTGATGTTGAGTCGCATGTAATCACCAAAAATTCAGAAATAGATAAAGCAGATAAGTAAGCTTTTTTATCTACATTTTTAACAATTATTGTTTCTTTATCAAAAAAACTGTTTGCATGTTCTATTGTGTTAATTGGGGTTCTCATGGATGGTATTATAATAATTTGAAGATCGTATTTTTTTGCTAAATTTTTTAGATTTTCAAAAATCTTTTCTAAATTATTTCTATCATAACTATAGTACTTATTGGGTCCACCTAAAACTAGAACTAGCTGTTTTTTATCTCTATTAATATTATTTAATAAATAGCCATGATTATCTTTAATTTCTTTTAACGAGAGATAATGTAATGCACCTTTTGAATTAATTACATTCTCACCACTTAAGCCATCGTGCTCTGGTGCAATTATATAATCAAAGTTTTTTAAAGAAACTTTTGGGTCCTGAATATGTATGTTAATTAATTTTTTTTTTGAATTTTTTTTTAAATATAAAGATGGTATAACACTTTTTCTACCACAAGATATAATTAGATCTATCTCGGGCACAATAAATTTTTTGAAAAATAAATTTGAAACTGGTGTTATTTTAGGCGCGATTAACTTTGAAAATAAATTAAGTTCAACTTTTTGGTGTATGTAATCAATGTCTAATGCTTTTGCTAAACCTTCGACCTGGCTGATCATGCCATGCATACCTTCTGTTAATAATAACCCTTTTAATTTGGACATAAATTACTATATAGCTTTGATATGAATCAAAATCCAACTAAACACACAAAAGTGTTAATAATTGGATCCGGTCCAGCCGGATACACTGCAGCAGTTTATGCGGCTCGAGCAATGCTTAATCCAGTTTTAGTTCATGGTATGGAGCCTGGAGGCCAATTGACTACTACTACTGATGTTGAGAATTATCCTGGATTTGCTGAAGTAATACAAGGTCCTTGGCTTATGGATCAAATGAAAGAACAAGCTAAAGCGGTTGGTACAGAGATGATAGAAGATCATATCTCCTCGGTGAATCTAAAGTCAAAACCCTTTGAAGCTATAGGAGAAAGTGGTCAAAAATATACAGCTGATTCTATAATAATTTCGACTGGTGCTCAGGCAAGGTGGTTAAATTTAAAATCTGAACAAGAGTATAGAGGTTTTGGTGTATCGGCATGTGCAACATGTGATGGATTTTTTTTTAAAGAAAAAACTGTAGCTGTTGTAGGTGGTGGAAACGCAGCTGTTGAAGAAGCTATGTTTTTAACAAAGTTTGCATCAAAAGTTAAACTTATCCATAGAAGGAATGAACTGAGAGCTGAAAAAATGCTTCAAAAAAAACTTATGGAAAATAGGAAAATTGAAATTATTTGGGACTCAGTCATTGAGGACATAATTGGTGATAAAGATCCTAAAAATGTGACTGGAATAAAAATCAAGAATGTTAAATCAAATAAAATTGATGAATTAAAAGTTGATGGTTTATTTATTGCAATTGGCCATGATCCTGCAACTCAATTATTTAAGAATCAGCTAAAAATGGATAAAGAGGGATATTTGATAACAAAAGCTGATTCAACTGAAACAAATATACCCGGCGTATTTGCTGCAGGTGACGTAAAAGATAAAGTTTTTCGACAGGCTGTAACGGCAGCAGGCATGGGGTGCATGGCTGCCCTTGAAGCTGAAAAACACCTTTCTGAAAACTAATGTCCAACAAAGTATTATTAACTGGAATAAGTGGGTGGATAGCAAAGCATACAGCAATAGAATTATTAAAATCAGGTTATGAAGTTTTAGGAACAGTTAGAGATAATAATTTAATCGACCAGACTAAAAAAACTTTAAGTAAATATGCTTCAATAGACAAATTATCATTTATCGAATTAGATCTTTTAAGAGATGATGGATGGAAAGAAGCAGCTGCAGGATGTAAATATATAATGCATATTGCTTCTCCGTTTCCTATGAAAGTTTCAAATAATAGAGAGCTTCTGTTGCCAGTAGCTGTAGACGGTACCTTAAGAGTTTTAAACGCTGGATTAAATGCAGGTGTAGAGCAAATAATAAAAACTTCTTCCATTGTAGCAATGTTTAGAAAACCTAACAGAAGTAATCCTTATACATTTGGAGAAAATGACTGGACTGATGAAAATTGGATAGAGGGAGTGAATGATTATTTTTTATCAAAAACAAAAGCCGAAAAGGCAGCTTGGGAGTTAATGGAAAAAAAAGGATTAAAAAATAAATTAACTACTATATGTCCAGGAGGAGTGTTTGGTGATGCACTAGACGTAAAAGGAGGCACCTCAATCGAATACATTAGACAATTTATGGCGGGCAAATTTCCTGGAGCACCTAAATTTGCAGTTTTAATTTCTGATGTAAAAGATATAGCTAAAGCACATGTTAAATGTATTGGAAATAGAAAGGTTGGAGGAAGAAGATTAATTGTCGGAAAAGAGGTTAAAAAACTCGTTGAGTTATCTCAATTGATAGCAGAGGCAATGCCGGCATATTCAAAAAAACTCCCTAAGAAGGAACTTCCAAATTTCATGGTTAAATTGATAAGTTATTTAGACTCGAGTGCTAAAATGATGATTCCAGATCTAGGTATTTTGATGCAAACTGACCCTACCTATGCAGAAGAGTTATTAGGTTTCAAATTCAAACCTGCAAAAGATTGTATCTCTGAAAATGCAAAATCAGTAGTTAGATTAGGAATGGTTTAGTTTAATTTTTTAATCAGCTATTTTAAACTTTCACAAAATAATTTTATTCTTTTCATGGCTTCTTGAAGTTTATCCATAGAAGTTGCATATGAAATCCTGAAAAAACCTTCTAAACCAAAAGCAGACCCTTGGACAACAGCAACCTCGTTGTTTTCTAGTAAAGATTCTACAAAATCTGTATCATTTGTGATTTTTTTTCCATTTTTATCTTTTTTACCAATTAGACCTTTGCAGCTTGGAAATACATAAAATGCTCCATTAGGTTTAATACAATTTATTCCTTCAATAGCATTGAGGGAATTCACAACGAAATCTCTTCTTTCTTGAAAAGCTTTAGCTCTTACTGAAATAAAATCTTGTTTTCCATTTAATGCCTCAACTGCAGCTGCTTGACTGATAGACGATGGATTGGTTGTAGACTGAGATTGAATTTTAGCAATAGCTTTTATGATCTCTCTATCACCCGCAGCATACCCTATTCTCCAACCTGTCATTGCATAAGATTTGCTTACACCATTCATAGTAACCACTTTATTTTTTATCTCTGGTATTTGAGCTATAGTAAAAAATTTAAATCCATCATAAGTAATATGTTCATATATATCGTCACTTAATATATTCACATGAGGATTTCTTTTTAAAACTTGAGATAAATTTTTTATTTCTTGCTCTGAATAACATGCTCCAGTTGGGTTTGACGGAGAATTCAATATAAGCCATTTAGTATTATTATTAATTTTCGACTCTAAATCTTTTGCACTTAATTTGAAACCTTGTTCCTCAGAACATTCTATTACCACTGGATTAGCTCCAGCTAATAAAACTATATCTGGATATGAAACCCAATAAGGAGCTGGAATAATAACTTCATCACCTTTATTTAAAGTTGCAATCATTAAATTATATATTACGTGCTTTCCTCCTGCCCCAACTGTAATTTGATCAACTGTATAACTTATATTATTTTCCCTTTTAAATTTTTTGACAATCGCCTCCTTAAGAGCATTTGTACCGTCTACAGTTGTATACTTGGTATCACCACCTTTAATTGCTTTTATTGCTGCATTTTTAATATTTTCGGGTGTATCAAAATCTGGTTCTCCAGCACCCAATCCAATCACATCCTTCCCAGCAGCTTTCAATTCTTTGGCTTTTTGAGATACTGCTATAGTTGGGGAAGGTTTTATTCTTTTTAAGCTGTCAGATATAATGCTCATTGAAATAATATTTTATTTTAATACTTTGTTTATTATATGCAAAATACATATCAAGATTTAATTACTGATTTAGAGGGAAAAAAGCCAGAAATAAGTGGAAAACTTGAAGGTGGCAAAAAATTCAAAATAGTGTCTGATTTTAAACCTGCTGGTGATCAGCCTGCTGCAATAAAAAAATTAGTTGATGGTGCAAATAAACAACAATTTAACCAAGTTTTGTTGGGAGTCACTGGATCTGGAAAAACTTTTACTATGGCCAAAATTATAGAATCCACCAATAGACCAGCTTTAATTTTAGCGCCAAATAAAACTTTGGCAGCACAGCTTTATGGGGAAATGAAAAGCTTTTTTCCAAATAACGCAGTAGAATATTTTGTTTCTTATTATGATTATTATACTCCTGAGGCATACGTTCCAAGATCAGATACTTACATTGAGAAAGAAGCATCAATAAATGAACAGATTGACAGAATGAGACACTCTGCTACGCGATCTCTTTTGGAAAGAGATGATGTTTTAATAGTAGCCAGTGTTTCATGTATTTATGGATTGGGTTCTGTTGAAGCATACAGCAAAATGACTTTAACTCTTCAAAAAAATTATGACTATAATAGAGAACAAATAATAAAATCCTTAGTTGCTCTACAATATAAAAGAAATGATCAAAATTTTTATAGAGGAACATTTAGAGCTCGTGGGGAATATCTTGAGATATTTCCTTCACATCTTGAAGATAGAGCTTGGAGATTAAGTCTATTTGGAGACAAGTTAGAAAAAATCGAGGAGTTTGATCCTTTAACAGGAGATCAGGTTAGAGAACTTAATTTAATAAAAGTCTATGCAAACAGTCATTACATAACTCCAAAACCAACAGTGGAACAAGCAATTATTAATATAAGAAAAGAATTAGAAGTTACTTTAAAAAAACATAAATCAGAAAATAAATTACTTGAAGCACAAAGATTAGAGGAAAGAACAAAATTTGATTTAGAAATGATTGAAGCAACCGGGTCTTGTGCAGGTATAGAAAATTACTCAAGATTTTTATCCGGTAGAAAGCCTGGTGAACCACCGCCAACACTATTTGAATACTTTCCTGATAATACTCTAATCTTTGTTGACGAGTCTCATGTAACTGTACCACAATTAAATGGTATGTATAAAGGGGATAGATCAAGAAAAAGTACTTTAGCAGAATATGGTTTTAGACTTCCATCTTGTATGGATAATAGACCTTTAAAATTTGAAGAATGGGATTTAATGAGAACTCAAACAGTTTTTGTTTCTGCAACTCCTGGACCATGGGAACTAGAGCAAACTAAAGGAAAATACATTGATCAAGTTATTAGACCAACTGGTTTAATAGATCCTCCAGTGGAAATAAGACCTGCAAAGAATCAAGTTGATGATTTAATGCATGAGTGTAAAAAAGTAATTGAAAACAATCATAGAGTTTTAGTAACTACTTTAACAAAAAAAATGGCCGAAGATCTCACAGAGTATCTTCATGAGAATGGTATTAAAGTAAGATACCTTCATTCCGATATTGATACTTTGGAAAGAATAGAAATCATGAGAGATCTTAGAATGGGAGTATTTGATGTTCTTGTTGGAATAAATCTTTTAAGAGAAGGTTTAGATATTCCAGAGTGCGCTATGGTTGGAATTCTTGATGCAGATAAAGAAGGTTTTTTAAGATCTGAAACTTCTTTAATTCAAACTATCGGAAGAGCTGCTAGAAATATAGAGGGAAAAGTAATTTTATATGCTGATAAAGAGACTAAAAGTATAAAAAAAGCAATTCAAGAAACAGAGAGACGAAGAAAAATACAATTAGCTTATAATAAAAAACATAACATTGATGCTAAAACTGTAAAAAAAGAAATTAGCGACATATTAGAAAGCGTTTACGAAAAGGATTATGTCAAAATAAGCGAAGGGTCGAATATTGGTGGAAACTTAAAAAAACACCTAAAAGGGCTTGATAAAAAAATGAAGGAGGCTGCATCCAACTTAGAATTTGAGGAGGCAGCAAAGATAAGAGACGAAATTAGGAAATTACAAACCACAGAACTTGAAATTACTTTAAATCCAAAAATTAGGCAGTACGATGTTAAAAATAAAATATACCCAAAAGGAAGATCAACTTTAGGAATGCCTGGTACAAGAGTGACTAAAAAAAAGGATAAAAAATGGAAGCAAAAAAGATAATTATTACTGGTGGAGCCACAAGAATTGGTGCTGCAATTGCCAATAAGTTATCTGGTCCAAATAAAGAAATAGTTATTCACTTCAACAAATCAAAATCTAAAGCTGAGGATTTAAAAAAAAAATTATCTCTAAAAGGATCAAAAATATATTTAATAAAAGCTGATCTTAATAAAGATAGCGATTTAAAAAAAATTATCAAATTTGCAAAGTCAAAATTAAAATATTTTGATTGTTTGATAAATAATGCCTCTCTATTTGAAAACGATAAATTAGACAATTTTACATCTCAAAGTTGGGAAAAACACATAACTACTAACTTAAAAGCCCCTGCCTACCTCTCAAAAGAATTTTCTAAAAATATAAAAGGAAAAAACAATAATATTATTAATATTATTGACCAAAGGGTTTTTAAACTGACACCATTTTTTTTCTCTTATACCTTGAGTAAAACTGGTTTATATACCTTGACCAAAACAAGTGCGATGAGTTTAGCCCCTCAAATTAGGGTTAACGGCATAGCTCCTGGGCCTACAATTAAAAATAAAAGACAATCAATTAAACATTTTAAAAATCAATACTTAGCGACACCACTGAAAAAACAAGTTAATGTAGATGAAGTTTGTAATGCTGTTGACTTCTTTATTAAAAACAGCTCTATTACTGGACAGGTTGTAGCTTTGGATAGCGGTCAAAGCCTTAATTGGCAAACACCAGATATTTTGAAGGGAAAAGAGTGAAAAAAAATAATTTTAAGATCATAAAATTAGAAAAAAGTAAAAGTCTATTTAATTACGAAAAAAAAGTAATTATTAGTGAATTAATTTTAAATCTTAAGTTAGGCTATTATGACTTTGAAAAAGAAAAACCTCAAAAAGTAAAGTTTAGTTTAGAAGCAAATTATGAGGATAAAAAACCAACAAATGATAAAGATTTAAAATCTATAGTAAATTATGCAAAGCTTGTAAGATTAGTAAAAAAACTTGTTAAAAATAGACATTATAATTTTCTTGAAACTTTAGCCGAAGATGTATTTGATGAGTTATTTAAAGATAAACGAATTGGCAAAATATCTCTTAAAATTGAAAAACTAGAGGTACTGAAAGATTGTTCCTCTGTCGGAATTCAAATATCAAAAAAAAGAAGCCATGATCAGCTCTGAAATAGGAAAAGAAGTAATCAAAAAAGAACTAGCATTAATACCTAAGCTCCCGGGTGTTTACAAAATGATTAATTCAAAAAATGAAATTTTATATGTCGGAAAAGCAAAGAATTTACCTAATAGATTAAAAAGCTACGTGTCAGAAAAAAATCACATAATTAGGACAGAGCGAATGTTGTCTCAGACCAAAAAAATTGAAATAACAACTACTTCTAATGAAAGCGAAGCCTTATTACTTGAAGCAAATTTAATTAAAAAACATAAACCAAAATTTAATATTCTTTTACGAGATGATAAATCTTTTCCATTTATTTTTATTGGTAAAGAAGATAAATGGCCTCAAATTAAAAGACATAGAGGTAAAAAAGAAAAAAAAGGATTTTTCTTTGGTCCATTTGCATCAGCTGGATCTGCAAATTGGACAATTAAGATGATTCAAAAAATTTTTCATCTTAGAGTATGCGATGATACAGTATTTAAAAACAGAGAAAGACCTTGTATCTTATATCAAATAAAAAGATGTTCAGCTCCATGCGTAGGGTTTATTGAAGAAAAGGATTATAAACAATCAGTCGATGATGCAATAGAATTTGTGTCAGGGAAATCAAGAAAGATACAAAAAAATCTTTCTCGGCAAATGGAAAAAGCTAGTGAGGAACTTGATTTTGAGAAGGCTACAATTTTAAGAGATAGAATTAAATCACTGAATATTATTCAGTCCTCTCAAAGAGTAAATGAGGCAAATCTGGTAGAAGCAGATGTAATTGCTGGTTATAAAGAATCTGGAAAAACCTGTATTCAAGTTTTTTTTTATAGATCAAAACAAAATTGGGGAAACCAAGCTTTTTATCCCAAACACGATGCTGAGGAAAATCTTAGTGAAATATTAAACTCATTCGTGTCTCAATTTTATGAAAATAAAAGTGTTCCTACATCAATAATTCTTTCTGAAAATATAAGGGAAAAAGACCTAATTGAAAAAACCCTATCGAAAAAAGAGGATAAGCAAATTAATATTTCTGTTGCAAAAAAAGGATCAAAATTAAAAGTAATCAATCAAGCAATTAAAAATGCAAAGGATAGTTTAAGTAGAAAACTTTACGAAAGCCAAAATAATAAAGAATTATTTGAGTCAGTAGCTAAAAAATTTAATTTAGAAACAAACATTAATTTAATTGAAGTTTATGATAATAGCCATATCCAAGGCACAAACAGTGTTGGTGCTTTAATAACATATGGAGAAGAAGGATTTATTAAAAAAAGATACAGAAAATTTAACATTAAAATTATAGAAAATAGTCAAGATGATTATGGCATGATTAAAGAAGTTTTAGAAAGAAGATTTAAAAGAGCACTTCAAGAAAAAGATAACTATCTGACTTTTCCTGATCTTGTTTTAATAGATGGTGGTAAAGGTCAATATTCAAGTGCAAGATCAAGTCTTAACGAACTAGGACTTCATGATATCCCCGTGATAGCTATAGCAAAAGGTAAACTGAGAAACAGTGGTAATGAGGTTTTCTTTCACAACGGAAAAGAGCTTAAATTTGAAAAAAACGATCCAACTCTATTTTTCTTGCAAAGAATTAGGGACGAAGCTCATAGATTTGCAGTGAGTGCACATAGAGCTAAAAGAAAGAAAGGTATGACTAGTTCTTTGCTTGATCAAATCGAGGGAATTGGATCAATTAGAAAGAGAGCATTATTAAATCATTTTGGATCAGCTCGAGCTGTTGAGTCAGCAAGTTTAGATGAGATTCAGTCAGTTGATGGAGTTGAAGAAAAGGTTGCAAAAAAAATTTATAATTTTTTCCACGAATGAAAATAAAAATTCCAAATTACTTGACCATAGGAAGAATTATCATAGTACCAATTTTTGTATTCGCATTTTATCTTCCAGGTTTTTACGGAGATTTAATACCATTCGTTTTATTTTTAGTTGCTTCATTTACCGATTTTCTTGATGGACTATTAGCTAGAATGTTCAAAGAAGAGTCTAAATTAGGAGAGCTATTAGACCCAATTGCAGACAAAATTATTGTAGCTACAGCACTTATTTTATTAGTGATGGATGGAACAATTAGAAATTATGAAGTTATCGCTGCAATAATTATTTTAACCAGAGAAATTTTGATATCAGGTTTAAGAGAATTTTTAGCTAAAGGACAAATTAAACTTCCTGTCTCTAATTTAGCAAAATTAAAAACTTTTCTTCAAATGTTTTCTATTGCACTTTTACTTACTGGTGAAACTGGGAATAAATTAATTAATTTTCAAGACTATAATGCTCAAACAATTGGCATGGTTTTACTTTGGCTGTCAGCTTTTCTGACACTTTATACAGGTTATGATTATTTGAGAAAAGGTATAGACCATGCAATTTCTGAAGATAATAAAAATTAAGCAGCGATTTTCTTTCTTACAATATCTTGATAGCTTTTAGAAAGTTCTAATATAGTATTGCATACTTTAAAATTAAATCTATCAATGGATGAAACTGGAGTCACCTCTGCGGCAGTACCTGTCAAAAAACACCCAACAAAATTTGATAATTCTGATACCTCTATTTTTCTTTCAAATACTTTAATATTTTTTGTTTTAGCTATTTCAATAATCGTACGTCTTGTTATTCCATCTAAAAAAGAGTCTGGGGTTGGGGTATGTAAATTACCATCTTTATCCTTAAAAAAAATATTTGCACCAGTCGCTTCTGCAACTTTTCCTTCATGATCGAGCATTAAAGAATCTGTGTAACCTTGACTTTCTGCATCATGTTTAGACAAAGTACATATCATATATAAACCAGCAGCTTTTGTATCCCAGGGAATTGACTCTGGTGATGGTCTTTTCCATTTTGAAATATTTAATTTAATGCCTTCTGTTTTTAATTTTGGGTCAAAGTATGAACCCCACTCCCACGTTGCAATAGCAACATGAATTTTTGTTTGTTGAGCGGATATTGCCATCATCTCACTTCCACGCCAAGCGACTGGTCTTACATAACCATTGTTTACTTTTTGTATAGATATTATTTTTTTACTCGCTTCATTGATTTGATCTTGTGAGAACGGTATCGTGAAACCCATTCTTTTTGCTGAATAAAAAAATCTCTCTGTGTGCTCTTCAAGTTTAAAAATAGCTCCATCGTAAACCCTTTCACCTTCAAATACACAGCTAGCATAATGTAAGCCGTGGCTAAGAACATGCAGTTTAACATCGCCCCAATCTACTAAATTGTCATTATACCAAATTTTGCCAGATCTTTTATCGTAAGGTATCATAAGAAAAATATATTTATTAAAAAAATATCTTTCTAAATATAATATGTCAATATAACTTACCAATATGAAAGATCTTTTATATTTAAAAGATGATCATTTAAAAGAGTTTATTGAGAAGCTTTTTGTAAGCTACAGGGAGTCATTTAATGATGCAAAAAAAACACTCGATAAACATTCATTGGGAATAGCTCATCACAAGGTAATACATATCATTTCCATCAATGAAGGGATAACAATTTCTAATCTTTTAAAAAAGCTCAAAATAACAAAACAAAGTCTTAATCGAGTTATTAAAGAGCTTGTTAAATTAGATATCATACTATTTAAAAAAGGGGAAAAAGACACAAGATTAAAACATGTTTACCTGACAAAAAAAGGTATGAAAATTTTTGAAGAAATTTTCTCAGCCCAAAAAAAAAGAATTTACAATGCTCTTTTAAATTCTACTTCGAATGAGGTAAATAATTTTAACAATGTTATAAAAAAAATAATTAATGAAAAAATTTGAAGCACATATATTAGTTGTAGATGATGATGATGGAATAAGAAATTTATTAAAAAAATATCTTTCTGAGAAAAATTTTTTAATCACCACAGCTAGTAGCGCAGAGGATGCTCAAGAAAAAATACTTGCAATAAAATTTGATTTAATTGTCCTTGACATAATGATGCCAGGTCAAAGCGGCTTAGATTTTATCTCCCAAAATAGAGGTAAAATTAATACTCCAGTAATTCTTTTGACTGCAAAAGGTCAACCTGATGAGCGTATTGAGGGTCTAGAGATAGGCGCTGACGATTATCTTCCAAAACCCTTTGAACCTAGAGAGCTTGTTCTTAGAATTAAAAATATATTAGTGAAAACGAAAATTAGAAGTACAAAAAGACTTATAGAGTTTGATAATATTACAATTGATTTGAATAAACTTATAATTCAAAAAAAATCAGAACAATTTAAAATTAATAATACTGAAAAAATTATTTTAGAAAAAATGATAAACTCACCAGGAGAAATTTTTTCAAGAGACTATATTGGCAACTTGATCGATATAGATAAAGAGAGATCTGTTGATGTTATAATTACAAGATTAAGAAAAAAAATAGAAATAGACTCAAAAAAACCAAAATATCTACAAACAATACGAGGATCTGGTTATGTTTTATGGATTGAATAGTTTTATAAAAAAATTATTACCTAAACAATTATTTTATAGAGCATTATTAATTGTTGCAGCACCAATAATTATTTTACAAATAACAATATCAATTGTTTTTTTTGATAGTCTTTGGATAAAAACTAATAAAGGAATGACTAGAGCTTTGATTGGTGAAATTAAATTTTTTATAGATGCTTATGATAATGAACAATACAATAAAGATTCTCTTACAAAACTTTTTTTTGAGTCACATAATGTAAAAGTAGATTATCTCCCTCATTCGGTTTTACCAAAAGAGGATTTAGAGAGATGGTTTAGCCCGATGGACAGAACATTAAGAAGAGAACTTAAGTCAGAGTTTTCAAATTATTGGTTTGATACAACTTCTTTAAAGGATTTTATTGATTTAAAAATTAAATATCTAAATGGATATTTTCAGTTTGTTATTCCAAAAGACAGGGTGGCTAATTCTTCTGCAAGAATTTTTGCTTTATGGATTACCTTACCAGCATTTTTATTAATTATTGTGGCACTAATTTTTTTAAAAAATCAAACTAGGCCTATTATAAATTTAGCAAAAGCATCTGAAAGGTTTGGTCGAGGTGAAGATATTGGAGAATACAGACCCTCGGGCGCATTAGAGATAAGACAAGCTGGATATGAGTTTGATAAAATGAGAAAACGTATAATTAGACACTTAAATCAGAGATCAGAAATGTTATCAGGAATAAGCCATGATCTACGAACACCATTAACAAGAATTAAACTCCAGCTTGCGTTTATTAAAGATAAAGAAATAGAAAAAAAACTGTCTGATGATGTCATTGAAATGGAAAAAATGCTTAATGAATATCTTCAATTCTCTAGCAATAGGTCGAATGAGAAAAGTGAGAATTTTGATATTTCTGATCTAGTATCAAAAACTGTAAGTAAGTATGAAACAAAAAAAATTTTCTTTGAAAAAAAATCTGAAATTCTTTTTATAGGGAGAAAAAATCTTATAAAAAGATCGTTAAGTAATTTTATCGATAATGCACTAAAATATAGTGATAAAGTAGTAATTGATATTAAAAAAAGTGCAAACAATATTGTAATTAATATAGACGATAATGGCATAGGTATACCTGAAAAAGAACGAGAAAATGTTTTCAAACCATTTTACAAAATAGATAAAAGTAGAGGAGATTCTAAATCAAGTGTTGGTCTTGGGATGTCAATAGCATCAGACATGATACAATCACATGGCGGTAGTATTAAGTTGGAAAACTCAAGTTTGGGTGGGTTAAGAGTTAAGATTTTTTTACCTTTTTAATTTTAGCCGATTTGTTTTGTTTATTTAATTTCTTTTCAAGTATTTCTAGTCTTTTTTTTACTATTTCTAATTCCTCTTTGGTGGATAAATCTAACTTAAAAATAATCTCATCTTTTTTTGACTTTAAAATATTGAGTATTTCGTTACTAAGATCTTTGTATGATATCAAACCTTGCTCTAATAATTTAGCAATTTTATCAATTACGAATTTTGATTTTGTCATATTATGCTTAAAAAAATTAATATATCCTTATAATATAATTTTAAATAATGTTTATAAATAATTTTGACCCAGTTGCATTTACCGTGTTTTCAATAGAAATAAGATGGTATTCGTTAGCATATATTTTTGGAATTTTATTTGGATGGCTGATAATTAAAAAATTTTTAGATAAAGATCAAAAATATTTCAAAAATTTAGATGACCTCTTGACCTATATAATTTTAGGTATAATTCTTGGGGGACGATTGGGTTATGTAATTTTATATAACCCGCAATACTATCTAAGTAATTTTTCAGAAGTTTTTATGATATGGAAAGGTGGTATGTCTTTTCATGGGGGACTAATTGGAGTTATTATAGGAACTTATATATTTTCAAAAAAAAATCATTTCAATCCTTACACATTTTTAGACTTGATTTCTTTAGTTGCGCCTATTGGTATTTTCTTTGGAAGAGTTGCCAATTTTTTAAACTCTGAATTGTATGGAAAAGAGACAACTGTTTCATGGGGTGTAACTTTTGCAAAGGTTGATAGCGTGTCTCGTCATCCTTCGCAACTTTATGAAGCTGGTTTTGAGGGTATTATACTTTTTTTGATTTTAACTATTTTAGTAAAAAATAATTTTTTAGAAAGAAAAGGTTTTATATCTGCATTATTTTTAGTGTTTTACTCAACTTTTAGATTTTTTATTGAATTTTTTAGAGAACCAGATCTACAAATTGGATATTTATTGTTCAATCTAACACTGGGGCAAATTTTGTGTCTAATTTTTTTTTCAATTGGATTTTTTTTACTAAAGAAAAATGAAAGATTATAAAAATAAGATAATCGGTCTAGATAAATTTATCGAAAATTCATTATACGATAAAAGAGATGGGTATTATATGTCAAAAGATCCTTTTGGTAAGAAAGGTGATTTTATAACATCCTCAAATATATCAATTTTCTTTTCAGAGATGCTAGCAATATGGATTTTAAGTTTTTGGGAAAAGTTAAATAAACCAAAAAAAATTAATATTATTGATATGGGTGGAGGTAATGGAGAAATGTCTTTTAATATCTTAAATACTTTAAATAAGTTTTCACAATTTAAAAAAAATTATTGTTTTTATATTCATGAGAAAAGTCCATATCTCAAAAGAAAACAGAAATTTAAAATTAAAAATAGTAGTATAATTTGGATTAATAATTTGGAAAAAATTAAAGGCGGTCCATGTTTATTTTTAGCCAACGAATTTTTTGACTCGTTTCCTATTAAGCAATTTTTAAAGAAAGATAAAGCTTGGTTTGAGAGAAAAGTAAAATTTTCTAGAAACAAAAGTTTAGTTTATGTCGACCAAAAAACCAATATAAAGTCTTTAGATAAAAAAATAGGAATTAAGTTAAGTAACAATCAAACATTTATAGAAATTTCTGAAAATACGATCAAATATTTAAAGTCTATTTATAAAATAATTGCAAAAAAAAATGGTGGTCTTCTGATTATTGATTACGGTTATTTTGACAAAAAGATGAAAAATACATTACGAGGTTTTTCAAATCATAAAATTGTCAATATTTTAGAGCATTATAAAAAATGTGATATTACACATAGTTTACCCTTTGATTTTTTAAAAAAAATTGCAAAAAAAGTTGGATTTAATATTTCTGGAATTACAACACAGGGCAGTTTTTTGAAAAAGTTAGGTATTGTTGAAAGAGCAGAAATGGTATCAAAAAAAATGAATTTTTCGGATAAGGCAAACATTTATTATAGGTTAGAAAAGTTGATTGGAAAACAATATATGGGTGATGTTTTTAAAGTGATGCTTCTAACAAATAACAAAACTAAATTTAAAATTGGTTTTTAAAATTGATTAAGACAAAAAAATTATCGTCCCAAAGAAGTGTTACATATGGGTTTTTTGGATCGAGAGGAGGTGTCTCAAAAGGAATTTATAAAAGTTTAAATTGTGGAGTTGGATCAAACGATAAACAAAAAAATATAAAAAAAAATTTAAATATTGTATTAAAAAAACTAAAATCAAATATAAAAAAAATTCATTTACCAAAACAAATTCATAGCAATAAATTTTATTTTATTAAGAATAAATCAATCAAAAGTAGATTTAAGTGTGATGCATTAATAACCAAACAAATTAATACCCCTATAGGAGTGTTAACGGCCGATTGTGCACCAATAGTTTTATTTGATCCAAATAAAGAGATAATTTCAGTAATACATGCAGGCTGGAGGGGAGCTCTTAGTGGAATAGTTAAGAATGTGACCAATTTTTTTATTAAAGAAGGATCAAAAGTTGAAAGTCTTGAAATTATAATTGGACCCTGTATATCGCAAAATAGTTATGAAGTAAAAGATGATTTTTTAAAAAAATTTCTTAAAAAAGATAAAAAAAATAAAATTTTTTTTAAATCTAAAAATAAAAAATATTTTTTTAATCTCAAACAGTACATTATATTAGAGATGAAAAAGCTTGGGATAAAAAAAATTAAACTTATTAATAAAGACACCTTTTCAGGGGTAAATACTTATTTTAGTGCAAGAAGATCACTGAAAAAAAAAGAAAATGATTATGGTAGAAATCTCTCATTAATTATGATTAATTAGGTTGTCTCAATGAAATTATTAACCGGAAATAGTAATAAACATTTAAGCGTTAAGTTATCAAAATATCTTAAAACAAAACTTGTTAATTCAAATATAAGAAAATTTTCTGATGGTGAGATATATGTAGAGATTAATGAAAATATTAGAGGTAATAATATTTTTTTGGTTCAATCTATATCATCACCTGCTAACGATAATCTGCTTGAAATGTTATTATGTATCGATGCTTTGAAAAGATCATCAGCAAAAAATATTACTGCAGTAATTCCCTATTTTGGCTATGCAAGACAAGATCGAAAGGTAGTTCCAAGAACTTCTATATCCGCAAAACTTATATCGAACCTTATAACCAAGGCTGGTGCAGATAGAGTTGTGACTGTTGATTTGCATGCAGGACAAATTCAAGGATTTTTTGATATTCCAGTAGACAACTTATATGCTACGCCAATATTTTTTAGACATATTAAAAAGAAATTAAAATTAAATAATATTGTTTGTGTTTCACCTGATGTTGGAGGGGTAGCAAGAACAAGAGGATTGAGTAAACTTTTAAATGTTAATTTAGCCATTGTGGATAAAAGAAGACCTGCTCCTGGAAAATCAGAGGTTATGAATATCATTGGAGATGTAAAAAATAAAATATGTATCATGGTTGATGACATAATTGACTCTGGAGGAACAATTGTAAACGCTGCAAAAATGTTAAAAAGTAAGGGTGCTAAAGAAATTCATGTTTACATTACCCATGGAGTACTTAGTGGTGATGCGGTCAAAAAAATTAGAAATTCTCCAATAAAAAATTTAGTAGTAACAGATACAATTGATAATTCTAAAAAATTAAAAAATGCAAAAAACATTGAGGTATTGAGTATATCTAATTTACTTGGAGAGGCTTTAAAAAGAATTTCAAATTCCACATCGGTCTCGGATTTGTTCAAATAATTTACTTGAGTTATTAAATAAGTTGGGTTAAAACGCGTCTAATTTTATGAATTCAATTGAAGCAAACTTAAGAGTAACAAAAACAAAAGGTGACCTTAATTCATTGAGGGCTAAAGGTGAAATTCCTGCTGTTATTTATGGCGGTAAAGAGAAAAATCAAAATATATCTTTTTCAAAAAAAATTCTTAAAACATTTATAGATAAAGAAAATTTCTTATCAAATATAATTAATATTAAGATTGAGGGAAAAGATTTAAATGTTTTACCAAGAGAAGTGGTTTTTGATACGGTTACTGATGAACCAATACATGTTGATTTTTTGAGAATTGTAAAAGGGGGGAAAGTTAAACTTGAAATTCCAGTTAAATTTATTAATTCGGAAAATTCGCCTGGTTTAAAAAGAGGTGGTGTTCTTAACATAGTAAGAAGAAAAGTAGAATTAAATTGCCCCACAGAAAATATTCCATCAGAGTTAATTGTCGATCTAGATGGTGTGGATATTGGTCAAAGTTTCAAAATTTCCTCAATTAAACTTCCAGAAAATGTTGAACCGACAATTAGAGGAAGAGACTTTGTAGTAGCAACACTTGCTGCACCAACTGTAATTAAAGAACCTGAAAAGCCTGCAGAGGCTGCGGAAGGAGCTGAGGGTGCTGATGGAGAAGCTGCAGCAGCAGAGGGCGCCGAAGGAGAAGCTAAGGCAGCATCACCAGACTCAGATAAGGGCGAGAAAAAAGACGATACAAAAAAAGGTGATGATAAAAAAGCTCCTGCTGATAAAAAAGCTGCAGACAAGAAATAACTTAATTGGAAACTCTAAATAACTCATAATATGCTTTTATTTGTAGGCTTAGGTAACCCCACGCCAAATTCTGAGAATAATAGACATAACATTGGTTTTAAAATTATTGATGCAATAAATCAAAAGTTTGGATTATCAAAACAAAAACCAAAATTTAAGGGTTTATTAACTACAGGTACTATAAGTGGTAAAAAGGTTTATGCTATAAAACCCCTTACATTTATGAATAACTCAGGTGTTTGCATCAGAGAATTAATTGAATATTTTAAAATTGATGCTGAGGATGTAATCGTTTTTCATGATGACCTAGATATAGACTTTGGAAAGATAAAAACAAAATTTGGAGGATCCAGTGCAGGGCATAATGGTATTGAATCAATAGATAAATTTATCGGAAAAGAATATTCTAGAGTAAGAATTGGTATTGGTCAGCCAAAAAATAACATTCAAGTTGCAGAACACGTTCTTCAAGATTTTAATGATGAAGAAAAAGAGGAAATTGGAACAATAACAAAAAATATAACAGAATCACTTCCAATTTTGTTAGATAAAAAGTTGGATCTATTTTCAAGCACTGTTAATAATAAATAATGGGATTTAAGTGTGGTATAGTTGGGTTACCAAATGTTGGTAAGTCTACTTTATTTAATGCTTTGACAAATTCTAATAAAGCTCAGGCGGAGAATTTCCCGTTTTGTACAATTGATCCAAATATTGGAATAGTTCCAGTACCAGACGAGAGACTTGATAAGTTAGCGGAAATATCATCATCAAAAAAAAAAATTAATACTACAATTTCTTTCGTCGATATAGCCGGCTTAGTAAAAGGTGCATCTAAAGGTGAAGGCCTAGGGAATAAATTTTTATCTCATATACGAGAGGTGGATGCAATATTGCACATGATAAGATGTTTTGACTCCTCAAATATTCAAAATGTCAATCAAACAGTTGATCCTGTTAGAGATTTAGAAATAATTGAGACAGAAATGATGCTGGCTGATCTTGAGTCAATACAAAAAAGATTAGATAAAAAAAATAAAAAAAGCTTAGATAAGGAACAGCAAGATATTTTAGAGACTACCGCAGACTGTTTAAATAATAATAAAGACCTAATCAAAATAAATGAAAAATTTGATCTTGCTACCATAAATAAATCTGGTCTTCTATCGCTTAAACCTAAAATATACGTATGTAATGTAGACGAGAAAAGTATTAAAAATGGAAATGAATATACTAATTTATTCACTGAAAAATTTGGTAAAAAAAATACATTAATAATTTCAGCAGATATTGAAAATCAAATTAATCAATTAAGCAACGAGGAAAAAGTAAACTACATGAAAATGATTGGTTCGGATGAAACAGGCCTAAAATTAATGATCAAAAAAGGTTATGATATATTAGAATTAGACACATTTTTTACATCTGGTCCTGAAGAAACAAGAGCATGGACCATTAAAAAGAATAGTACTGCACCTAATGCTGCTGGCAAAATACACTCAGATTTTGAGAAAGGATTTATTAAAGCAGAGACTGTTTCTTATCTAGATTTCATAAACAATCAAGGTTGGACACAATCTAGAAGTAGTGGAAAAATGAGGTTAGAGGGTAAAGACTATATCGTAAAAGATGGCGATGTATTAAACTTCAGATTCAACACGTGACCAAATTTTTTTCATACTGAAATAAACTAGTATAGTCAAAATAGTCAAATATATAATTGCTCTAAAGCCCATTTTATGTCTTGCCTCTAAATGTGGCTCTGCTGACCACATCAAAAACGTAACAACATCCTTCGCCATTTGCTCTTCTGTAGCTAAAGTACCATCTCCATACTCTATTAAGTCATCCTCAAGAACTTTTGGCATTTTAATTTTGTTTCCATACATAAACTTATTGTAATAAACACCTTCATCTAAAGTAACTCCAGCTGGAGGCTCTGTATAACCTAATAAGACTGAATAAAGATAATCTACACCTCCTTTTCTAGCTTTAGCCAAAACAGACATGTCTGGTGGGTAAGCACCTCCATTAGCTGCTTGGGCTGCCTTCTCATTTGGATATGGCATTGGAAATTTATCAGATAATCTTGCGGGTCTTGAAAACATTTCTCCATCAGCATTTGGTCCATCAGTGACCTCAAAACTTGCTGCTATAGATTTTGCTTGTGCCTCTGAAAATTCAGGCCCACCCTTTTCCATTAAATTTCTATAATTTAAATATTTCATTGAATGGCAGGCTGCACACACTTCGGTGTACACTTGATATCCTCTTTGCAATGATGATCTATCAAACTTGCCTAGAGGTCCTTTAAAAGACCAATCTGTCTTTAATAATTCAACTTTTTCAGCGCTATTTATTTTAAAAGGTACAGTAAAAAATATAAAAGTGATTAATAGAATTTTAAAAGCTCTCACTCCTTAACCCTCTTTTTTATCACTTTTTGCCATAGATAAATTGGCTGATCCTCCTAAAACTGGATCTGATATACTAAATGGTAAAGGCAGAGTTTTCTCTTTAAATCCAAGTAATGGAAGAATTATTAAAAAGTGCGCAAAATAATAAGCAGTAGCAACTCTTGCGATTAGTAAATATAATCCCTCAGCTGGCATTGCTCCCACGTATCCTAAAACTAGTACGTCTAAAACTAAAATCCAATAAAATTGTCTATACAAAGGTCTAAATACAGCAGATCTTATTTTGGATGTGTCTAACCACGGCAAGGCAGCGAGTATTAAAATTGCAGATAACATTGCTATCACCCCTAAGAGCTTATCTGGTACAGATCTTAAAATTGCATAAAAAGGTAATAAGTACCACTCCGGTACAATATGCGCTGGTGTTACCATTGGATTGGCCTCAATATAATTATCTGCGTGCCCTAAAACGTTTGGAGAATAAAAAACAAAAAAAGCAAAAATTATCATAAACATCAATAATGCGAATGTATCCTTGATTACAATATACGGATGAAATGGAACCGTATCTTTTGATGGTTTCTTTATATCAATACCAACTGGGTTGTTATTTCCAGGAACGTGTAATGCCCAAATATGTAATACAACTAAACCTAATATTAAAAATGGAATTAAATAATGTAATGTAAAAAATCTTGTAAGCGTAGGATTATCAACAGAATAGCCGCCCCATAACCATGTGACTATACCTTCTCCAACTAGTGGAATAGCACTAAAAAGATTTGTTATAACTGTTGCTCCCCAAAAACTCATTTGTCCCCATGGAAGAACATATCCCATAAATGCAGCAGCCATCATAAGTAAATAAATTATAATTCCTAATATCCAGATTATCTCTCTTGGAGCTTTATAAGATCCATAAAATAGAGATCTAAATATATGAATGTAAACGGCTAAAAAAAACATAGAGGCTCCATTGGAATGAATGTATCTAATTAACCAACCGTAATTTACATCTCTCATGATATGCTCAACACTATCAAAGGCCATATCAGCATGAGCAATATAATGCATGGCTAATGTTAAGCCTGTAACAATCTGTGTAATTAAACAAAAAGTTAAAATACCTCCAAATGTCCACCAATAATTTAGATTTTTTGGTGTTGGGTAATCAGTAAGATGGTTTGCTAATGACAATAGAGGTAATCTATCGTTAAACCACTTTCCGAATTTAGATTTTGGTGTGTAATTATGATCACTCATTAGTTTTATCCAATTTTAATTATGTTATTTTCTAAAAATTCATAGTTCGGGATTGACATATTTGTTGGTGCAGGTCCTTTTCTAATTCTTCCAGATGTATCGTAATGTGATCCGTGACATGGACAAAACCAACCATTGTAGTCTCCTTTATCATTTAAAGGTACGCAGCCAAGATGAGTACAAACTCCTAACATCACAAGCCACTCTGGATTTTTCGCTCTATCCTCATCTTTTTCTGGATCTGGTAAATCTTCCATCCTTACAGACCTTGCTTCATCAATTTCATTTTGAGTTCTTCTTTTAATAAATACTGGTTTGCCTCTCCACAAAACAGTTATGGTTTTGCCAGGTTCAACTGAACTCACGTCTACTTCTGTGCTAGCTAAAGCTTTTACAGATGCGTCAGGGTTCATTTGATCTACTAAGGGCCATACTGTAGCTGCAACACCCACCGCACCAACAGCATAAGTTGCTGTGAATATAAAATCTCTTCTTTTAACTTTTTTCTCGGACATTTTTAAATATAGTTTAAGGTACCTAATATATGATTTCATATAATATAAAAATGAATAATTTCTACTGAAACAATGACACATAAAGCCATTTCAGCGTTCAAAATAGCACTATATGAGCCTGATATTCCTCAAAATACTGCGTCTATCATCAGAAC
Organism: uncultured Pelagibacteraceae bacterium; assembly: GCA_902598425.1. Taxonomy (GTDB): domain Bacteria; phylum Pseudomonadota; class Alphaproteobacteria; order Pelagibacterales; family Pelagibacteraceae; genus Pelagibacter. Next base: position 72,470 of record CACKBK010000003.1, read on the forward strand.
TTGCTCTTGTCTGGGGGCGAGTCTTGAAATTATTGAGCCTTGTGGTTTCTTATTAAGCGATAAAAGATTTAAAAGAGTTGTATTAGATTATATGAATTTAGATAAAATAAAATTTTATGAGAGTGCCGAAGATTTTCTTCGAGCAAAAAGTAAGCAAAGAGTTATTTTAATGACTACAAAAGGAAAAGAAAATTATACAGAATTTAAATTTAAAAAAAATGATACTATTTTATTTGGTAAAGAAAGTGCAGGAGTGCCTGAAAAAATACATAAATTAGTAAATCATAGGTTAAAAATCCCAATGGTAGACAAAAAAAGATCTTTAAATTTATCAACATCAGTTTCTATTGTTGTGGCAGAATGTTTAAGACAACTTAATTAAAATGAACGAAAAACTCAAAAAAAAACTTACGTCTAATTGGTTTAAAATTTTACAAGATTCTATTTGTGATGACATTGAAAAAATTGAGGGAAAAAAAAATATATTTAATTCAAATAGCTGGAAAAGAAATAAAAATAGAGATGAAGGTGGTGGTGAATTTAGAATATTTGAAAATGGAAAAGTTTTTGACAAAGTTGGAGTTAATTTTTCTGAAGTCTATGGAAAATTATCAAAACAATTTAAGAATAAGATTCCTGGAACTAACAAGAGTGCAAAATTTTGGGCCTCAGGCATCTCGGTTGTGATGCACATGAGAAATCCGCATGTTCCAGCAATG